>JADFQH010000022.1 GCA_022561895.1 Methanobacteriota archaeon
AAGGCCGCACGCGAGAAAGCATGCGACCCTGGAAAAAGCGAGCGTCGACCCACCCTGATCGAGGCGATCCAGTACCGCTTCGGTGCTCACACCACCGCCGACGACCCATCAGTGTACCGCGACGAGGAGCAAGTCAAAGAATGGAAGCGAAAGGACCCAATCGACCGCTTCGAACTGTTCTGTCGGAATCGAGGGATCATCGACAACGAGCGGATCGAAGCGATCGAAGCGGAGGTCGACGAATCGATCAGCAGACTCATCGACCGAGCGGAAGCCTACGAGAGCGATCCCACCGAGATGTTCGCATACACCTTTTCCAAGAGAACCCCCCGGATCGAAGAACAACGGGAGTACCTCCAGAAACTGCGCGAGACACATGGCGACAGCGCGCTGCTCGAAACCGAGTAAACGCCCTGAGCGCGTTCAGGACTGTGCTTCGAGTACGTCCCTGATCTCGCCAACGAGCCACTCGAAATCCGTGTTTTCCTCTTCTTGCCATCGATAGACGATCCGCCCCTCGTCTACGACGAACACCGAGCGTTCCGCGACGAACATAACATCGTAGAAATCCTCGCGGACGACGTCGTAGCTCCGGATCGCCTCGTGGTCGAAATCACTGAGGAGTGGGAACGTCAGCCCCTCTTGTTGGATGAAGATGTTCTGTGCAAACGGGAGGTCGGTGCTGATCCCGTAGACGCGCGCTTCGAGATCCTCGAAGGTCGAAAGCGAATCGCGGAACGTACACAGCTCCTCGGTACAGCCGCTCGTAAAGGCCGCCGGAAAGAACGCCAAGACGACCGGGCCATCCTCGAACACGTCGGAGAGAGTGAACTCCGCAACGTCGTTGTACGCCTCGCCGCGGGCAATCGGGAGCGTAAAATCCGGTGCGATCTCGCCTTCATCGATCATGACCGTTTCTTTGCGAGGAGCGTAGTAGGACTACCGATTCCGGAGGCGAGTGGCTGTTATCCGTTCGACGATCCCGTCCGGACGAGAACATCGACGACCGAAACACCCTCTGGAGAGACGATCACGGGATTCAGATCGAGTTCGGAGATGGCTGGATCGCGCGTGCCAACGGCGAGATCGCCGACTTGTTTCACGAGCGCCGCAAGTGCGTCGACGTCTTTCGCTGGCTCTCCTCGATAGCCCGAAAGCAGATCGCCCAGTGGGGAGTCGGACATCGCCGCCCGTATCGACTCCTCGTCCACCGGAGGAAGTAGCGTTATCCCAGCACTCGGCCCGAACAGTTCGACGAACTCGCCGCCCGGTGCAACCGTCAGGACGGGACCGAACCCCTCGTCGGTCGAGATCCCGACGAGAACCTCGACGGCGGACTCGAGATCGGCCTGCTTCTGGACCAACACTCCCTCGATCCAGGCTTCGTCCGTCCTCTCACCCGCTGACAATGACTGGCGGGCGATTTCGACCAGTCGCTCGTACTGGTCGGCGACTTCTTCGGGCGTGACGTCGAGGGCAACCGCACCCGCGTCGCTCCGGTGGGGAAGCTCGCGCGAATCGACCTTCAGCACGACCGGCCCGCCCATCGATTCGGCGTACCTCCTCGACTCCTCGGGACTCGTTGCGAGCCGTGTCTCGACCGATTCGACACCGACCGATTCGAGGAGCGTCGTCGCCTCTTCCCACGTCAACACTCTCTCGGTGGGTAGCGACGGCGTTTCGACTTTTTCAGTATCGATAAGCGACGGACCGGACCGACGAGATCGCTGCTCGCCGAAACGAACCAGCGAGGAAAGCGCGTCCAAACACCGACCGGGATCGTAGTAAAGTGGCGTCCCCGCTCGAACGCGTTCGTAGGGCAACGACGTGTCGCGCCCATTGTCCCTTTCACCGGCTTTCCGTCCGGTCCAGAGGAAGAAGACGGGATCGTCGGCCATTGTTCTGACCTCCAACATGGCGTCGGCGATGGATTCGGCGCGCTCGCCGACCGCTGGCAGTCCGACCGCGAACACGTAGGCGTCGAAGGCGTCGTCGGCGAACACCACCTCCGCGATCTCGGGAAGCACGTCCGCGCCATACCCTCGAATGTCGGCCGGATTGTGGAGTTCGCCGAACGTGAGCAGCTCCTCCATATCGAGTAGCGCTCCCTCGGTTTCGCCGTCGAGTGCGGGTAAGGAAAGACCACGCTCGTCGGCCAGATCGGCGAGCAGGCTCGCAAGCCCGCCGCTTGTCGAGGCGATACAGACGTTCGCACCCGAGGGCGGATCGAACGCTGTGTGTGCGCGTGCGCGCCCGATCAGATCCGGAATGTCGGGGGCGCGCTCGATTCCGGCTCTGGAAAAACCCGCATCCCACGCCGCAGCGTCGCCCGTCACCGATCCGGTATGCGAAAGCGAGGCCTGTGCGGATCTCGCAGACCGGCCAACCTTCGTTGCGAGCACGGGCGTTCCATTTCGCACGATTTCGCCAGCCCGCTCGACGAACCTTCGAGGCTCTTCGACCCCTTCGATATACGCACAGATCACACAGACACGGTCGGAATCGGCCATAAAATCCATATAATCGGTGATCGACAACCCGGCCTCGTTGCCGGTCGCAGCGATGTAGGCGAACCCGATATCCTCGTCTGCAGCCCGCTCGTAAAAGGTCGTAAACGCGAGCGCGCCCGACTGGCTCACCAGCCCGATCGAGCCTTTCTCGGGTTTTCGAGAGCAGGTCGAGGTGATGACCGTCTCGTCGTGGGTGTTCGCAATTCCAATAGTATTCGGCCCGCAGATCGCCATCCCGTAGCTCTCTCCTACGTCTCCCAACTGGACTTCGAGATCCGCACCCTCCTCGTCGGTCTCTCCGAACCCGGCGGTGATGACGAGCGCACTCGGGACGCCCATCTCGCCCGCCTCACGAACGGTGTCGATGACGTACTCGCGGGGGACGTTTACGACGACGAGATCGACGGTTTCGGGGATCTCGGTGATCGAATCATAACACGGCTCGCCCCAGACCCGCTCTCGACTCGGATTCACGAAATAGAGATCGCCGTCGTAGCCGTAGTTAGTGAGGTTCTCGATCAGGTTCGAAGCGTACCACGAGTCGGGGCTTGCGCCGACAACGGCCACGGATTCGGGAGCGAACAGCGATTCTAACTCGGGTTCCATACCCGACCCTCCGAACCGAGTCACATAATATCTCACCCCGTCGATCAGGCGGGCGTCCGATCACGGACGAGCAACAACACCGAGCAGAGAAACGCGACGGCGACGGCCCCGGCGATGATCGCAAAGGCCACACGATAACCGAACTCGGTGTAGACGACAGTGCCGCCGACGACGTCGCCGGTGCGATAGGTGTCGAGAGCCACGCCCATCACCGCCGGGAAGATCGTCGCGCCGATGAACCCGGCGGTGTTGACCGTCGCGGTCGCAACGCCGCTTGCCTCCGTCGGATAGCGCTCCTTGACGACCGAGAGCGAGAGCACCGCGGCCCCGACGAGAAAGCCACAGAGGAAGTAGACGAGCGCCACGACGAAAAGCGGCGGCCGACCGAGGATCGGGATGATCCCGAGGACGAGCGCGAACAGCGCAAGACCGATCGCCATCGGAAGGAGTCTGCGTTCGAGTCGATCCGAGATCCAGCCGATTGCTGGCGGGCCGACGAGCATGCCGAGCGATCCTAAGAGTGTGTAGTACGAGGCCGTCGTCACGTCGAGTTCGTAGACGACGACGAGATAGGGAACCCCCCAGAGTCCGATGAGCGTGAGAATCGTGCCCATTCCCGAGAAAAAGACGACCGAAAGGAGCCACTGATCGGGATCGCGGACGAGCTCTCGCAGGTAGTCGCCAGTCGCTGCGAGCGAGACGGAGGGCTGTTCTGGAACCCCGTCGATCGGTTCCAATCCAGCTGCCTCCGGCGAGCTTCGCGCGAGGACGTAGACGGCGACAGCAGCGAGAAACCCGACGCCAGCAAGCCCGAAGAACATCCGCTGCCAGCCGATGGTCACCGCAGCGACCGCAAGCGGCGTCGTCGCAAGGATCGCGCCCAGTCCCGCGACCCCGGCGGTCAGGCCCGTCATCGTCCCGAACTCGTCGGTTCGAAACCAGTTCGCACAGAACCGCAGCGTCGAGATGAAGATCACGCCGCTGCCGAGTCCGATGACCGCCCGCGAGAACAGCGCGGCGAGATAGCCGTTACTGAACGCAAAACCGACCGCACCGAGACTCAACACGGCTGCACCGCCCGCGCCGACGTGTCTGGGACCGACCCTATCTGCGAGGACTCCCGTTGGAATCTGGATCGCAGCATAGATCAGGAAAAACGAGGCGTGAAGCGTGCCTAACTGGGCGGCTGAGATAGCGAAGTCCGCCGTCAGGTTCTCCGAAAGCACACCCGTCGAAAGGCGATGGACGTTGACGAGCAAGAACACCGTCGCCAACGCACCCCACGCGAGCCATCGCCGTTTTGTCGGGTCCGAGAACGCACTCACCTCTCATGGTTCCCCGGAGCGTCGGGTAAGGGTTGTGATGGGGGTGATGGACGCCGGTTTCGATCGCACGAAGACGAAACGTGTCGCGGGTTCGGCGGCGTTATTCAGGAACCAACCGAACAAGTGGTGCGTCGCCTTCGTCTACGACGACGTAGAGATGGCCGGTGTCGGGTGCGACCTTGACATCGCGGACTCGCCAGCCCTGATCGGAAAGCAGTGGGTCGATCTCTTCGACCTCGCGCCCATCGACGCTGAACCGACCGAGATACCCTCCAGCGAGGTTGCCCATGAACAGATCGCCCTGCCAGTCGGGAAAGGCCTCACCATCATAGAAGGTCATCCCGCTCGGCGGGAATCCGCCGGAACCACACTCCCAGTAGTAGACCGGCGCGACCGTCTCCTCGCGCTCATCGGGCTGATCACCGACCGGTGTGTCCGTCCCGTACTCACAGCCATACGTTGCGATCGGCCAGCCGAAGTTTTCGCCCTCCTCAACGATATTGATCTCGTCGCCGTCCTCCTCGCCGTGTTCGCCCTGCCAGATCTCACCCGTTTCCGGATGAACGGTCATCGCCTGCACATTTCGATGGCCGTAGCTGTAGATCGCGTCGGCGACATCGGGATCATCGACAAAGGGGTTATCCTCGGGGATCGAGCCGTCGGGCGCGAGGCGGAGGGTGGCCCCGAGTTCGTTCGTGGTGTCCTGTGCGACGTGATCCGGCCCGAAATCCTTCTGTTGGCGGTCACCGGTCGTCATATACAGTGCACCCTCGTCGAAGAGAGCTCGTGAACCGAAGTGCCCGTTAGAATCGATGAACGGCTCGGCGACGAACAGCTCTTCGAAGGCGGTGAGCTGGGTGTCTTCGAGCTGGCCCCGACCAATCGCTGTGGCTGATTCGCCGTCGTCATTGACGACCGAATAGGTCAGATAGACCCACGATTCGTCGGGGAACTCGGGATGCAGCGCCACGTCGAGCAGGCCGCCTTGGCCCTCCGCATAGACCTCCGGCGTCCCATCGATCTCCTCGACACTGCCCTCCTCACGATCGACGAGGTTCAGGGTTCCTCCGAGTTCGGTGACGAGCATCGATGAACTGTCCGGGATGAACGCCATCGCCCACGGGTTGGCGAGTCCCGTCGCTACTTCCTCGATCACCGCGTCCACTGATTCGCCGTTTTCGCCGTCCGGTGTCGGACCCTCGTCGTCCGATGTCGGGTCCTCGCCGGTCGGATCGTCTTCGCCAAGATCGCCGATACAACCGGATACTGAGAACACGCCGAGCGCTGCGCCGGTTTTCAGGACGCTCCGCCGATCGATATCGGTTGGTGGCGGTGTGATCTGTTGACTCATTACGTTTTCGTTACATTAGACTTTGGAGAGCGCTACATTACACTGTCGGTGACATACTGCTGGCTGTAAATACGGAAACACCGCTTGGAACGGGTGGCCGAGACACCGCCGGTAACGGTCGGATCATCACAGTCCCGATGTAAACAGTTACAGCCGACAGTATGCCTACGAAATTCGGTAGTGTACGGTTGGATGGAACTGTTGAGAGAAATTCGCTGCACCGCTCGGACGAACGCCCTGAAAGGAGTTCGTCCGACCGTATCGCAAAGACGGGCTGGAAACCCGCTGTTGCATTCCTCTGACCGACAGCATACAGCTGTGACTGAAAGGTGGAAAGCGATACTGTCGGACAGAACGGTTGATAGATTCGCCGACAGCCGTGCCCGGCGACATCGTATCAAAGCCCCTGGCCGACAGTATAAGTAATGTTGGGAGAGAACTACGGAACATGTCAGAGAGTGACTTACAGAGCGAACAGGCACCGTTGAAAGAGCAGTACACAGAAGACCCGGAAGAAGCCCAGATCACGCTGTCGGCGACGGGAACCGAGCAGGCCGACGTTCGCTCGTGCGATATCGATATCGGCCGAGCGGTCTACGAAGCCGAGCTACACGAGGGCGCGGCGGGACCGGGAACGGGCGCGTGTTCGGGCGACCTTCTGCTGGGTGCGCTCGCGGCGTGTTCACAGCTCACCGCACAGGCGGTCGCCGACGCCTTCGGTCTCGACGTGTCGGTCGAAACCGAGGTGAGCGGCGATCTCGATCTCCGTGGAACCCTCGGAATCGACGAGGATGTCCCAGTCGGATTCGAGGGGATCCAGATGGAAACCACCGTCCAGGGGGACGTAGATAGCGATACTGCTGTGGCGCTCCAGCGTGCAACCGAAAAATACTGCGTGGTCTACCAGACGCTCGTCGCCACGCCGACCATGGAGACCGACTGGCACTTCGAGAACGAGCGCGGAGACGACTGACGAGGACAGCAGAAACCGGCGAGGCGCACGAAACAGACGCCGTTGGATGCGGACGGTGTGGGAATTAGTACACCTATTTGACCCTGCATAACGAAACCCTGGCCACTCGTAATCGAACACAGCTATGGACCGACTCACAGATATCCTCTTTGCGATGACCGTTCTGCTCGCCGTGCTCGCTGCCACCACGGAGCAGTTTAGCTCGGTCCATCTCGTTCTCATGTATCTCTTTCTCATCGCCATCGCGTTCAATCAGTACGATTCGCGTATCCACGGGGATATCTCGCCGTTGTTTTCCCTCCAGGTCGGGCTGACGTTCGGGCTGGGGACGATCCTCATCATCCTCGTCGTCGGCGGGCTTGGCTTCCGGCGACTCGAACTGCTTGCCGTCTTTTTTGTACTGTTTGCGTTCGTTCTTGCGCGGGACGATCTCGTCGGATTTCTACCGACCGCGGCCCCGTATCTCGGAGCCGCTGCGGCGGTGACCGGGATCTTTCTGTTTCATGCCCAGGAGTTCGGCTCCGGCTCCGGACTCGGGCTGTTTCCCGTGTTCGCCGCGATCGTCCTTGCGTTCAACCTGTTCGTTCTCCCCCGGTACGTCTCGGCCGATGCGGTCTACTGGACGGTCGCGACCGTCACCGCCGGGATAACGGCGATGAGCCTGCCTGCTGTTATCTACGGCGACTTCAGCCTCTGGATCTTCGAGGTCCGAACCTGGACCGGGAGCCTCTCGCCGCCGCTGCTCGACCGAGAGGTTCCGATCGTTCGCTCGATATTCGCGAACCCGAACACGTTTGGCCTGCTCGTGTTTCCCGGTGTCGTCGCGAGCGCCGTTACGGCTCACCGTACCGTTACTCGGAGCTCCTACCCGCTGCTTGCGACCGTGCCACTGGGCTGTCTCGGGCTCACGGCGATCGGGTTGTATCTCTCGAACAGCCGTGCGAGCATGCTCGCGGCCGCAGTCGCGGTCGGGGTGTACGCCCTCGCCGTAACGAACAGACGGCTGATTCCAGCCATCGTGGTCGGGGTTTCCCTTCTCGTTCCCCTCTTTCTCACACTGGTGTACGTCGGGGTACTCCCGATCGATCCCGCACACCGCTTTACGCTGTGGCGCGCCGGAGTCGACGCGATGCGCCACGATTCTGGACTACTCGGCCAGGGGCTAGTCGGCACGGGAGCCGCGATCGAACCGTATCTAGATGATGGGGGCAGCGTCCACAGCTCCTATCTGTCGATCGGCATTCGGGCGGGTCTGCTCGGTGGACTCGCCTACTGCGTGCTCGTTTTCGGCTCGCTGATCCACGGCGTCGCCGGCTATCGTCGCGTCAACGTTGGTATGCTCGCGCTCGCGACGGGGTTTGCCGTCCACCAGCTGTTCGAGGGCTACACGCTCTTCTCGCTCGGTCCCGGTTCGATCTTCGGTGCGCTCGCGATCGGCTACGTCATCGCGAGTCTCGCGGGTGAACCCGCCATCGGAGTTTCGAACGAGACCGAACACCGAGTTGGATCGGAACGCGCGACGAGGGAGAACGTGCGCTACGGTAGCGACGTGCAGTATCGAACCGAAAATCACAACGACAGGCTGTGATCAACATCTGTGCTGAGACGAAGATATGGGGATCGGATCTCCTGATCGTTATCCACGAGCGCCGAGAGAAACAACTGAATGCTGACAGTTGAGACACGGCCGGAACCGCAGCGGCTCTCCACAGCGCGAACAGTGGCCTTCGGGGTGTGTTGTCATCGAGATCACTCCGAGATAGGTTACAGCATCAAATAACCTAATATTTTCTACGATATAGGCTCTATTTATTATATTTCAATGACGTATTAGCGGGGTCGGAACACCCGGAGCGTGTCACGCCGGAGCGAAGCGGAATCGAGATGAACGAACCCGCGGTCGGTGAACAGCTGTTTCCAGTCGCGGTAGTAGAGTGGAAACTCGTCGTTAACGTAGTTTACGTCCTCGCCCTCGTTTCCTTCGTTTTCGACCGTGATGAGGCGGTTCATCGTGATTCGAGAGAGATCATCGAAGACCCATTCGCTGTCCGGATGGAGATGCTGAAGCGTTTCGACGGAGAAAATCACGTCGAATCGTTCGTCTTCGAATCCGGCGATGACGTTCTCGATGGAGTCGGTGTAGAACGTTCCACAGGCCGCGAGCGCGGGATAGCTCTCTTCCATCACGTCGAGTGCCTCGGCGTTGATCTCGATCCCCGAGAGGTTTCTGTAGCCGTGGTCGTACAGATGGGCGAGATGGCGACCCGAGCTACAGCCCAGTTCGAGGACGGCTGGCTCTGAACTATTCAGTGAATCGAGAACGCGACGAATCCGTCGACTCGTCGTATTAGAGCCGTAATGGGCGTAGTACGCCGGGGAGAACTCTCCCGAGCGCCCCTTCCACTGGCGATGGACCTCGTCTGGGTTCACCTCGGGTATGAGGGGACCCGACGCTAAAACGACGCCGACTTCACGGGGACGTTGGCTCTATAGTAGCCGTTGACACTGTTCACACACTGGCCGCTCATTTCGCAACCATGTGTGTATTGACTTTTATAAGATCTGTTGTAGTCCCCCAGACGGTGATCGCCCGTCTGGATCAGTGATCACCGGTAAACAGTTACAACAGTCCTTATCAATGGTCACTAGAGGATACTCGTAGAATTTGTCGATTCTCGTTCGCTGAACAAACGACTGAATCCCTCTCGCTCAATCTCGACCGAGAATTCGGCTGGCGAGCGCTGCGGGCGAGCAGCTCGCGGCCTCGGGACCCAGATCCGTTCTCCGGCTGATCACTCTGCCCTCGCGCGAAACGACTACCGTGTACGTCATTCGATCGCTGTTGATTCGGACCCGAAACCTGTTCCCTCCGTGTGTGAACTCCCGAGAATGTGTATAGCAGTCCGAAACGTTCTCACCCACAGTCATGTCAAACATAAATACGGTCTTGGACTATATAGTTATATCTGTCATATTGCTGCGGGCGGTGACCTCCCGTACACCTCAGATGTGCGATTTCGTGACGAGATCCTCGAAGGGTTGGTCGTTGAGCCAGAGACAGAGTTCCGAGAGCTGTTCGGTCGCGGCTTCGAACAGTCGTTCGCCTTTTTCGGCCGTGGCATCGCGCTGATCGCCGAAGACGCCGTTTTCGGAGTTGTCGAGACAGTCATAGAAAATCCGCGCGCCGTTCTGATGGGAGTCCTCGGTCGGGAACCGTGCGCCGCCCTCGTAGGCCTCTTCGAGGCGGTCCTCGCGAACGAGTTCGCCCGCGAGATGCTGGGTCATCGCGGTCTCCTTGGGACCGCCGTGCGGGCCGTTCTGCTCGAACAGTTCGGAGACGAGGGTCGGAATGCTTTCGTCCCACATCCACTCGATCGCGAACGCCTCGTTTCTAGCGTGGAGCCGCCGACCGACCTCTCTGAGATGGGCAACGTTACCCCCATGAGCGTTGACGAATATCACCCGATCGATCCCGTGGTACGTGAGATTCGAGACGAGACTCTCCATGTAATCGCGAAAAACCGGTGCATCGATCCACATGGTTCCGTGAAACTGCCGGTGGTGCGGGCTGACGCCGACGTTGATCGTGGGCGTACAGAGAAAGCCCGCCCGGCTGGCCGCCTCGCGTGCGAGCGACTCGGCGATGAGGTGGTCGGTCCCCTCGGGCAGGTGCGGGCCGTGCTGTTCGGTGCTTCCAACGGGTACGAGTGCGAGTGATTCCGTCTCGAAGTAGCTCCCGAGATCGGGCCACGTCTGGGCTGCAAGCTCCATACCGCTCTTTGTGAGGAATCTCCCTTCAACTATAGGGATTATCGTCGCCAGCCGGACCGTGTCTTGCACTCGCACAGTCCACGTCGGTCGGGTAGTGAACAGGAGAGCGATGAGTCTTTACGATAATCCCTCTCCGGTGGCGAGCACCCCACCGTGTCCCGACCTACGGCCAGCGGGCTGTCACTCCAACCGAACCGACACCATCGATATATGTATGGATAGCGTACAGTAAGGCATGGCTCAACTCAGTACCGCGATGGATCTCCTCACGCCGCTGCAGTTTACCGGCGGGTTCCTCCAGTACGCGATCGTCTTTTTCGTCCTCGCGCTCATCGCTGCCGCCGTCGGCGCGCGCGGCGTGGCGGGGATCTCGATGGAGATCGCACGCATCTTCATCGTCGTCTTCGTCATCCTCGCGATCGTCTCGCTGTTGCTCTGATCGCAACCCCATTGCCGAGAAAACCGACAGTCGCCGCATCGTCTGATGTAACTACAGCCCACCGAACCGCCGTGAAAAATGTACAGTTCACTGACCAGATCCGTTGATGTCAATCAGATATATTGAAAGACTAAGCAACCAGTCAACAGAACAGCACGGCAAACACTATTATGGCCGCACTCGAAGTGAAGATGCCGGAGACCTGTCAGAGGCACTTACGAAATCCCTCCGGTGGCGTTCTCCTTACGGAACTTTTCGCAGCGGAATGTATGGGCAGACGTGGATTTGAACCACGGTCGCAGACGAGCTGCTCCCTGATTCAAATCCGCTTGGATCCAGTTTTCGTGCTCACCGCTCACTTCGTTCGGGTTCGCACAGAAAACATGGGCCGACGCGGATTTGAACCTCAGTCGGAGCAAAGCTCCTCCCTGCTTCAAATCCTTGCGACATCACCCATCCGCTGCTCGCGGAGTTGCTCGCAGCGGAATGTATGGGCCGACGCGGATTTGAACCGCGGACCTCCCGGTTATCAGCCGAGCGCTCAACCTGACTGAGCTATCGGCCCGAACGTATCTACACCTATTTCGGTTCGCTGTTTAAGCGTTTCTTTTTGATTATGATCGCTCGCCGTCGTGGACATCGTAGCTCTCCGAACCGATGTCGACGGTCTCTTCGGACTCTTCGGCGTCGGGAAATCCATACGTGTAGACGTTCCCGCTCACGAATCCATCCGTCTTTTTCTCGACGTACGGCCGGACGACAAACCGTTTCAACAGGCCGCGAAGGGCGTAACGACTCGGCGGCAGGACGAACAGAAACCCGATCGCGTCAGTAACCAGACCGGGCGTCAGCAGTAGTGCGCCAGCCGCGATTAGAAACCCCCCATCGAGCAGCTCATCGGTCGGCGCACGCCCCTCCGCGAGCGCCCGCTGAAAGCGCCGAACCGTATGACGCCCCTCCGCTCGAACGAACAAGGTCCCCAAAAGCGCCGTCAACACGACGAGCAACACCGTCACCGGCCACGACAGCCAGTCGGCGACCACGATCAGGAAGATCGCGTCGACGAGGGGAACGATCAGCAGCACCGCCAGCAGGCGCTTCCACATACTCCCTTCTACTAGGTGCGCACGCAAAACGTTTTACATCAGTCGACCGTCGATGATCTGCACACGAGCGCTTACGCGCTCGCCGCTTCCAACTCCGTCGCCAGCATGACGTTCGCATAGGCCCACGCCTCGCGTCGCCACGAATCGGCGAGCTGTGGAGTGTGTGCCAACACCCTGCCGGTCTCACCACCCTCGACGATGAACGACGCGCTCCGGCCATCGGGATCGGCCACCGTGATCGACGAAAGCGAGCCGTTGCGCCGCGTGATGTTGTATATGTGCATATATCCCTTGCAGATGCCTGCACGTCTATCACTATCAGTATATCGATCAGTCAGTAATTGAAGAGGACAGTCGCAGCGAGCGATGCAAAAAAACCGCCGACCGGAGGGCCTTAACACGCGCCCGCCGTAGCGCCGGTATGACCGACTCCGAGGGACCGATCGACTGGTTTGCGTGGGACGAGGGGTTTTCTGCCGCATGCGAGCGTGATGACCCGATCATGCTCTTTCTCTCGGCAACGTGGTGTCGAGACTGCGCGGAGATGGAAGCAGAAGTGTTGGAAAACCCCCAGATCCGTGCTAACCTCGCGGAGTTCGTCCCGATCAAAATCGACGTGGATCGCCATCCGCGCGTGCGCGATCGGTACAACATGGGTGGGTTTCCCTCGACGGTGTTCTGTACCCCGGACGGAACCATCATGACCGGTGCAACCTCTCTCGGCATCGAGGGGATGCGAAGCGGCCTCGGGCGCGTCCGGGAGGTTTGGGCGGATCGTTCGGATCCCGGCCGAGTTCCGCGCGCGCTCCGCGAGGACGAACCCCCCGCAGGTGAACTCGACGGGCGAATCGAGCGCCGGATGGCCGGACAGCTCGAAGCCAGCTTCGACACCCAGTACGGCGGCTGGGGCGACTCCCCAAAATTCCCGCTCCCGCGAACCATCGAGTTCGCACTCAAGCGCGATCGCGAGGCAGCACGACAGAGCCTCGAAGCGATCCGCACCCACCTCTTCGACGACTACGAGGGCGGATTTTTCAGATACGCCGCAAACCGCGATTGGAGCGAGATCTCCCACGAAAAACTCACCGACGAGAACGCAGCGCTGCTCAGAGCGTTCGCGAACGCCTATCTCGCGACCGGCGAGGAGGGGTACAGAGAGGTCGCCGGGCGCACCGTCGAGTATCTGACGACGACGCTTTGGACCGGCGATGCGTTCGGGGCGAGTCAGCCACCCGGTCCCGAGGGTTCGTACGGCGCACCCGAGAGACGGAACGACGGATCGCCCGACCAAACCGTTTATGCCGGACCGAACGCGCTTGCGATCGACGCACTGCTCACCTACTACGCCTACACCGACGACGGGGACACGAAACGGTTCGCAGAGCGCGCACTCGACCGACTCGATGAGCTGATCGAGGCCGGAAGCGTTGCTCACTACGCGGGCGGTGAGCGCGATCTTCTCGGCGATCAGGCGCGCGTCCTCCGGGCGCTCACGACGAGTCGAGAGATACTCGGAGACGAGGGGTCACTCGATTCCGCTACGGCGGTCGCTGATCACACGATTGAAACCCTTCGAGTCGAGAACGGGACGTTTCGGGACGCACCCCCCAGGGGGGACGGGCTGCTCTCCTATCCACTCTACCCGCTGGATACGACCGCCGAACTCGCCGATGGGCTGTGTGCTCTTTCGGTCCTCACGGGTGAAAACCGGTATCGCGAGATCGCGCGCGACTCGCTCGAAGCGTTTGCGGGCGCGAGCGATCGGATGGGTCCCGAACTCGCGGTCTACGGAACGGCGGTTTCCCGGCTGCTTGATGGGCCGCTGGTGATCCGGGTGGGCACGCCCGCTGGCTCGGATCTCCACCGCGCAGCCCTGCGGATCGCGGACCACGAGGCGGTAGTCGTCCCCGATGCAGCGCGTACCGGAGCGGTCGCAAACATCGGCGAACGAACGACCGAGAGCGTAGCCACACCCGCGGAGCTAGAGCGCGCCATCGCAACACTGTACGAATAGCGTCAGTTCGACAACGGCCGATGCGTTTATGAGCGTTCATTTATAGAAACGAGATATGGCGACCCTCAGAGATCTCGGGCTATCGGAGTACGAGGCGCGGGTGTATCGCACGCTGCTGCATACGGGACCGACAACTGCAAAGGAGTTGTCACGGGGGAGTGACGTTCCGATGGGCCGGATCTACGATGTCCTCAACAGCATCGAAGGGCACAGTTTGATCCGCAGTCAGACGGCGAGCCGCCCGAAGAAGTACGTCGCCGTCGAGCCCGAAACCGCGCTCGATCGCCTGCTCGAAAACAAACGCCGTGAGGCGGACGAAGTCTTAGAGAGGTACGAGGAGATCGTCGCGGAGCTGAGCGAGGAGCTCGACTCCACAGAGCCGGTCGAAGAGCAGTTCTGGACGGCTGCCGTCGGCGAGGCGGAAACGCTCGATCTCCTGTTGGAGCGGCTCGCGGCGGCCGACGAGACGATCGTGATGGTCGTTGCGAACCGCTCGCCGCAGTTCGATCTGGGCGAGATCGGCGACGTCGTTACGGAGCGCCTCGAAGCCGCCGTCGACCGGGGAGTCGAGGTGTTCTTGCTGATGACGCCGAAAGTGGTCGAGAACCTTCCACGGAGCGTCGGCGAGCGCTATCGCGCCCGGCTCTCGGATCACTCCTCGTTTGCGGTTCGTACGACGACGGATCTCGATGGGACGTTCAACCTTATCGACGGCACGGAGGTGGTGTTGCAGGTGTCGAACCCGCTCCGTTCGGGCGAGGTGTTTGCCGTGATCGATCTCAAGGATCCCGCCTTTGCAAGCGAGATCCACGAGGAGTTCCGCCCGCGATGGAAGGAAGCGGATCCCCTGTCGTTTTGAGGCGAGCGGCCGAACATCGGGTATGGAAGAACCGAGCGACACCACGCCGAGCCCGAACGACGAGACGACGAGGGAGATCTGTGAGCACTGCGGTGAGACCCTCGCGCCGATGGAATGGGTGACACTGGACGACGAACCGGGCTACGAGTCGTCGCTGCATTTCTGTGACGAGGACTGTCTCGAAGCGTGGCGCGAAAGCGCGTAACGACGCTTTTGTATCGTTCCCTTACCAAGAGCCGGTAATGGACGCGCCGCTGTGGACCGAGACACACGCCCCGGCGCTCGCGGAGCTACCCCAAGAGGGGGTCAGGGAGTATCTCATGCGAGCAACCGACGAGCCGATCAATCTCGCGCTCTACGGACCGAAAGGCGCGGGCAAAACCGCCGCGGTTCGGGCGCTCGCACGCGAGGCACACGATTCGGAAAACGATCTCGTCGAGATCAACGTTGCGGACTTCTTCGGGATGACGAAAAAGGAGATCAGCGAGGACCCACGATTTTCGTCGTTTATCACGCCAAAACGCCGCCGCGAGACCTCGAAAGCGGGGCTGATCAATCACGTTCTCAAAGAATCGGCGAGCTATCCTCCCGTTTCGGGCGAGTACAAGACGATCCTCTTGGATAACGCAGAGGCCATCCGCGAGGACTTCCAGCAAGCCCTTCGGCGAGTGATGGAGCGCCACCACGAGGCGGCCCAGTTCGTCATCACGACCCGCCAGCCCTCGGCGCTGATCGCCCCCATTGTCTCGCGGTGCTTTCCGGTCCCCATGCGAGCGCCGACGAGCAACGAGATCGTCAGCGTTCTCGAAGAAATCGTCGAAAGGGAGGGGATCGAGTTCGACCCGGACGGACTCGAATACGTTTCGGGCTACGCCGAGGGCGACCTCCGAAAAGCGATTTTGGGGGCACAGACGACCGCCGAAGCCGAAGGCACGATTTCGATGGAGAGCGCCTACGAGGCGCTCGGAGCCGTCGGAGCCGACGATCGGATCGAAGACATGCTCGTCGCTGCGGAGAACGGAAAGTTCACCGATGCCCGAAAACTGCTCGACGAACTGCTGATCGACGAAGGCTACGACGGTGGCGAGGTTCTTTCGGATTTTCTCACCGTTTCACGCTCGCGCTACGATGGCGAACAGCTCGCCACCGTTCATGAGAGAGCGGGCGAGATCGATCTGGATCTCACCGAAGGGACGAGCGACCGGATTCAGCTCGGGCAGCTGCTCGCGGAGCTGGGTGCGGACTGAGAGACCATCGCGAACCGACGGGCAAACCGGTTTCGCGATCGAGCAATCCGAAAAACACCGACGATACGCTACCCGGTCGAAAGCACGAGGACGTGGCGTGTCAGCGACCGGTGAACTCGTTTTTCGAGGCGGTTTTCGACAACCCAGCCCGCGTCCTCGGCGACTTCTGCCCACGACCGGTCGGCGACGATGACTGCTCGGGGAGCGATCCGTCGGGCCTCATCGAGCGCACCCGCGATGAGCGTCGCGAGATCGCCTTCGACTTTCGACTGGCGACCGTAGGGCGCATCGAAAACGACTGCGTCAGCACTATTATTCTGAATCGGAATCCAGGTGGCGTCGCCCCGAAACAGCTCGAAATCGAGATCGTAGTGAGTGAGATTCGTTCGTGCGCCATGAACCATCTTCGGCTGGGTGTCGGCTCCCACGACGCGCGCGCCGAGCAAGCCAGCCTCGACGAGCAGCCCCCCCGTCCCGCACATCGGATCGAGAATCGTTTTTCCCGGAGCTGCGCCCGCGATGTTCGCAATCGCTCGCGCGAGGAGTGGGTCCATGCTACCGGGCTGGAAGAAGGGCTTTTTCGTCGGCATTCGCCCGCCGAAATCGCGCGCGCTTTCGGCTGCGAGCCAACCGAGCGCGCAGATCCCTCCTCGCGTCGCTTCGGACCGCACACCGCTCGAACTCTCCGCGGAACGTCGTTCCGCACTGTCGGAGAAAACGGCGCGAAGCTCGTGATCGGGACCGTCGAGATCCACCGAAAATCCGCGTTCGACGAGGACCGACCCGAGTTCGCGCTCGACTTCCTGCGTGTCGATTTCGGTGTTTCGCACCCGGCTGGCGCGCACGCGAACGGAGCCGTCGCGGTCGATCCCCGCGAGTTCGAGCAACAGTCGCGCCGATTGGATATCGCCGTTCGTCGTCCCAATCAGTTCGCTCGCCCGATGAGTGTATGCGAGTCCCCGAACCCCTCTAGAGCTGATCCCGCGTGCCGTCGCCAGTCCCGGTGCGAGATGCGAAACGGCGCTCGCGGCGCTTCGGGCCTCACACCGGGCGAAGGCGTCGTCTTCACCGGCAAGCTCCAGCAGGTACACACCGTTTCGTCGGCAGTCACGGAAAAGAGCCTGCCGATCCGTCCGAAACGGGGTCCACCAACCTTTATAAAGGTTAAATACGTTTTATAAATAGAAATGGACCCAAAGGAGACCATCAATAT
>JADFQH010000291.1 GCA_022561895.1 Methanobacteriota archaeon
ATCACGGCCACTGCCATCAGAAAGCCACCGGCAAGGACCACCACGCGGTGGGCGTTCTTCGGAGAGCTGGCTACGCGGTCGATCCGCTTGACTCCTCGTGCTGTGGGATGGCCGGCTCCTTCGGCTACGAAGCCGAACACTACGATCTCTCGAAGGCGATCGGAGAACAGCTCTTTGAGAAGATCGACGCGAGCGGCGGGACCCCGGTCGCTCCCGGCGGTTCGTGTCGAAGCCAGATCGGCGACCGCGACGAGGCGGCGAAGAACCCGCCACACCCGATCGAGAAGGTGGCGGTCGCGTTGAGATAAGCCACTCCGTTCACCGCTACTGATGCGAGTATAACCATCATATTTATTACCCATCGTTCTGCACGTAGGCGTGAGATGTTCACAATAATCATGAATGGTTTTGAGACGAGTGATCGAGTATGGTACTAGAGATCCTCATCGCGTCGCTCCCGCTGTTGGTCGCGGCGGTGTTGCTGGTTGGTTTGCTGTGGCCCGCGACTCGCGCGATGCCGATCGCGTGGATTATCGCGCTCGTGGTGGGGTTCGTCTGGTGGAACAACCCACCGGAGTATCTCGCGGCCTCCTCGATACTCGGTGTGATGACCGCTATCGAGATCCTCTGGATCGTTTTCGGGGCGCTCGTCCTCCTCTACACGCTGATCCAAGCCGGCGCGTTCGACCGGATCAACCAGGGTTTCGCCGCCGTCTCCGACGATCGGCGCGTCCAGATCGTGCTGCTCGCCTTTTTCCTCGCGACGTTCATCGAGGGCGCGGCGGGCTTCGGGACGCCCGCGGCGGTCGTTGCACCCCTGCTTCTCGGACTTGGCTTCCCGGCGCTCGCGGCGGTGATCGCCGCGCTGATCGGCCACGTCATCGCCGTCACCTATGGGGCAGTGGGGACACCGATCATCGTCGGGATCGAGGACCCACTCGGGATCTACGAAGAGCAGATCATGGCCGACGGCGGCATGACCGTCACCGAGTACGCCCAGGAGGTCGCGGCGTGGGCGGCGACCTATCACGCGCTCGTGGGCTTTGTGATGCCGCTGTTTGCCGTCGGAATGGTCGTCTACTTCTTTAGCCCGAAGGACGAGCGTTCGATCAAACCGGCGCTCAGCGTCTGGCCGCTCTGTCTGTTTTCGGGGATCGCCTTCGCGATCCCCTACTGGACCTCGGCGTGGTTTCTCACCGCCGAGTTTCCCGCGCTGATCGGATCGATGATCGGCGGGATGATCGTCGTCGCCGCGCTTCGTGCGGGCTACTTCGTTCCCGACGACGAATGGGAGTTCCCGCCCCGCGAGGAGTGGCCCAGCCACTGGGTCGGCACGATCGAACCCGGTCAGGGGAGTAATAACGGTCCCGAAAAGGCAACGGCGACCGATGGCGGCACCGTGGCGGCCCCGCAGATGTCGCTGCTGAAAGCGTGGTCGCCGTACATCGTTCTCATCGTCCTGCTGGTCATCACGCGGGTCGTCGACCCGATCTCGGATTTCCTCCTCGAGACGCCCGGCTTCGTCATCGCGTGGGACCCGATTCTGGGTCAAGAAGGGCTGGCCGGAGAGATCGAATGGGTCAACGTCCCCGGCTTCTGGCTGCTCGTCAGCGCGGTCATCTCGATCGGAATCTTCAGTATGAGCGGTCAGGAGGTGAAAGCCGCGTGGCGTGAGGCCGCAGAGAAACTCGTCTCGCCGTTTATCGCGCTCGTGTTCGTCATCGCGATGGTCCAGGTGATGATCCAGTCCGGCGGCGCGCCGAACGCACCCGATGCCGGGAGCATGATCGAGGTACTCGCGATCGCGACCGCAAACGTCACCGGTCCCTTGTATCCCGCACTCGCCGCACTGATCGGTGCGCTCGCGGCGGCGATGGTCGGCTCGAACACTGTCTCGAACATCACCTTTGGTGGCTTCCAATTCGTCGCGGCCCACGAACTTGGGCTATCGAGTCAGATCGTCGTCGGGACCCAAGCGGTGGGCGGCGCAATCGGCAATTTGGTGGCGATCCACAACATCGTCGCGGCGCTCGCCACAGTGGGTCTGGTCGGCCAAGAGGGTCGCGTCATCCGGCTCAACCTCATCCCGCTCTTTTACTACGCAACGATGGTCGGACTGCTCGCGCTGCTGTTCCTCTACGTCATGCCAGACGTATGGCCCGCAGTGTTCGACATCTACTGAAAAATCGGCTTTTTTATTTCGGTGCGATCAGCTCGATCGGATGCGCCGACGTTCTGTCGAGCAGCGAATCGAGCTGATCCATACAGGAGGTGCCGCTTGCGAGCACGGTTCGATCCCGCTCGCCCGACTGTTCGAACTCGTCTTCGAGTTCGTAGCCCACGTCCATCGAGAGCTCGTAGTACTGTTCTTTGTAGCCAAAGGAGCCGGCCATCCCGCAGCACTCGACGGTCGAGGTCAGCACGTCGTACTCCAGATCTTCGAGGAGCGTCTCCGTATACGCTTCGAGACCCATCGTCCGCTGCTGACAGTGGCTGTGATACGCCACCCGCTCGGGACCTCCGGTGAGCAGATCGGCCTTCTCGGGATCGTTTTCAACCACGCCGTAGACGTACTCGATGATCTCGTAACTGGCCTCCGACAGCCGTTCGTAGGATTTCTCCGGGAGGAACTTCTCGTACTCGCCGCGGAACATCGCGAGATCGCTCGGCTCGATCACGACGATGTCCCGTCCGGCGTCGACGTGCTCTGCGAGACCACCGTAGACGGCATGCGCCTGCTCGCTTGCTGTTGCGAGCATTCCTTGGGAAAGCGGCGCGCGCCCGCTTTCGGGCAGGTCGGGAATCGTAACGCGAACTTCGAGTGCTTCGAGCGCCCTCACGGCCGCCTTCCCGCGCTCGGGACTGACGTAGTTCGTGTAGGTGTCGGGGTACAGCACCGCCTCGCGGTCCGCGTCGGTAGGCGAAAGCCCCTCGCGGGCGACGAACCACTCCTGTAAGGTTTCGCCCGCGAACGTCGGCAGCTCCCGCCGCCGGTCGATTTTTACCATTTTCTCCATCGCCCACCGCGCGGGCGGCACGTCAGAGAGCCAGTTCGAGACGGGGGCGGTCGCGCTCCCGAGCTTCGCGACAGTACCAAAATTGCCGAAAAACCGTTTTTGTATACTAACCCCGCCGGGTTCGGCGTCGGGGGTCAGCCCCTCGACGAGGAAGTCGAACTCGCTCGGAGCCTCGCCCCGGTTAACTCTATCCCTGACGACTTCGTTGATCCACGGAATATCGATATTGACCGGACACTGGTTGACACAGCGCGAACAGCCCGTACAGAGGTCGTTGAACTCCGCGGCGCTCTCCTGGCCGTGGACGCCGGCCTCCCAGCCGGTGGCGATCCCCCCCGAGTAGGTTTCGCCGCCGAATGCGTGGCCACCGACGTGCTGAAAGTTCGCACAGACGTTCGCACACGCCCCACACCGGATGCAGTAGAGCGTTTCTTTTAATTCCGGATCCTCGCGCATCGCCATCCGGCCGTTGTCGATGAGCACGAGATGGAACTCCCGGTCGCCGTCGCTCTCTGAAAGGGGTTCGTCGCTCTCGAAATCGATGGTGGGGCTTGAGACCGGTGGCGTAAGCAGGGGGAGATAGGAGGTCAGATCCTGTCCCGTCCCCGAGCGGGCGATGAGTTCGATGAAGGGCTGGAGGTCCTCGAAGTTCGGGAGGATCTTCTCGACGCCCGCGACCGCGATATGGGTGTCGGGTGCAACGGCGCACTT
>JADFQH010000023.1 GCA_022561895.1 Methanobacteriota archaeon
AGTGCCGCCGACGTTCGAAGCGATCCTTACCGTGTCGCCGCTTGCATACTACCTGCAGGCCCGCGTCTCCGTCGAAGCAGGGGCGACACCGACCATCTCGGCACCGGGTCTCTCCTATCAACTGGACGGCGATCTTCCCGATACGGTCGCCTCGTTGCTGCGCCGGGTGTTCTATCTTGACTGTTGTTCTCGGGAGGCGGGTCCTACACTCGCCGGACTGCCTGCCCCTGAAAAACTCGGTCTCGCACCCGACGCGCTCTCGGACCCGATTCGCCGCCTTGCCGCGTATCTCGAACTCGATGATGAGTCGCTGGCGCTTCCCGAGTGGCATCTCGCGACCTACCTCCCCGCAGATCCGACTGGCGCTCGTGCGCTGCCGTACGCACTCGATCGGCTCAGCCTGATCTACCCGCCCGAAACGCGACCGCTCGACGGGAAAGAACTCCTTCGACGATCGCTGACGGACTTCTATCGGGGCGGCCGACGCTCGGCGTCGGTCGACGCAATCAAGCCCGTTCTCGGACCCGCTCGGTCACACGCCTGGTTCGGTGAGACGATCCCGATCGACGTGTTCAACGCCCGAACCGAGGCGTACGAGAACGGACTTTCGGGACTCGACACCGACGGACGGCTTCCGTTTACCCTCGTTCAGAACGATCCAGAGATGGACGGCGAGTACGCCGAAGTCGCACGGATTTACGAGGATCACGCCTCCGATCTCCCGATCGACCTTACCGTCCATCGACAGCTCTCGTGTCGCGAACTTGCAACGGTGTTCGAACGCCAGACCGCGTTCGTTCACTACGTCGGCCACTGCGATACGGACGGTCTCCGGTGTACCGATGGTAACCTTTCGGCCGAAAACATCACGGAGAGCAACGCTCAGACGTTTTTCTTGAACGCCTGTGGCTCGTTTTACGAAGGCGAGTCGCTCGTCGAACGCGGTAGCGTCGCCGGTGGGGTGACGTTCTCGAAAGTGCTCAACGAGCAGGCCGCCACCGTCGGAACGACTTTCGCCCGCTTGCTGGTTTACGGCTTCAGCATCGACCGGGCGATGCAGCTCGCCCGTCGACGGATCATGATGGGCAAGAACTACGCCGTCGTCGGCGATGGAACCCATGTCCTCGGTGGCCGACGCGACCGCCAGCCCGGTACGCTGACTGTCGAACCCACCGGTGAGACGTTTTCGATCGGATACGACGTACTCCCGAACTGGACGGCCGGTGGCTGGTACTTCCCCGAAGGAGTCGGCGACGACACGCCACACCTCCACGGAACGACGACCGAGTCCGATCTCGACCGGACTGCCTTTCTCAACCTTCTAGAGTCGGTCGACGCACCGATCGTGTACGACGGCCGATTTTTCTGGCCCGAGGAGCTGGTTTCTTCCCTCCGTTCTCAAGAATGATACTGCTGTACTACCCTGTGGTTCGAACGGATTCCGTCGAAAACCGTAGAGAGACGGTTAGATTCAATGGGTATGATATAATTCATGTGTTTGGTGATATCACTGTCTATCGGCCGTTATAATTAAATAGTTGCAAAGACATTGTACGCCCACAACTATGGCCTCAAATTTACTCGATGATAATATCGAAGATATCCTACGAACGGTCCTCGAGTCCTCTTCGGAGGATCTCATCGTAGTGAACCCATCCGCGGACGCGATAGAGGAGCTGATCGATGTCGCAGGCGGCATCTCGGAGCTGCCGCGGATGCGCTTGCTCGGCGACGAGTCGACGCTCAAGACGGTGATGAGTGACTTCATCCTTGCGAGCAACGCCGCGGATCTGATCGACGACGACACACTTACGCTCCGCGCGCTTGCTGATGGCAGCGAGAACTCGCTTCTGGTGACGCCGAACGAAGTCGTTGCCCTCGTCAACGTCGGCGACACCGTTGCCGGGCTGACGACCGACGACGAGGAGTTCGTCTCGCTCGCGTACGACTCCTATACGACGGCGTGGGACGAGGCCGAGGCGTTCAAGCTTCGAACACCACCGCTTTCGCGCGTTCGTACGACGCTTTCCGAGGAGATCGGCGACCCCGTCGAAGCCGACTTTTCGGGTGTGCTCGACTCGCTTCAAACCGCCCGTGGCGACGGCGATGGTCTCGATGAGGTGACGATTTCGCTGCTCGTCGCGGCGAAAAACGAGGTCCTGCTCTATGATATCTCGAAGTGGGGCGAGGACGTCGGCATCGCGAGCAAGGCGACGTTTTCACGGACGAAAACGCGCCTCGAAGACATGGGCCTGATCGACACCGAGAAGGTCCCGATCGACGTTGGCCGACCACGCCTTCGTCTGAAGTTCGGCGACGAGCGTCTCCGTGAGGCGAACACCGACCAGCTCGCAAGCGTCGCACAGAACCTGCTCAACTGATTCAGGCGGTTTTATTCGTTTTCCGACCGGAGCCAACGCATGGACGTTTCCATCGGTCTCGTTGGCTCGGGTCCCGCTGGCGAAGCAGTAGCGACGGCGCTCGACGACATCGATGTTCCTGTACAGCAGTCTACTGTCGAAACACACCCCAAGCATACGCTCACGGTCGTTGTTGGGCATGCTGGCAGCGACGTGTTCACCGAGATCGACGACTCGCGTGACGATCCGTGGATCGGAATCGAGATCAGCGGTGTCGGCGGTCACGCGATTTCGGGTGTTGAGGCGTCGATCACGGGGTTTGCCCCCGAAACGGGCTGCTATCGATGTCTCCGGACGCGGGTCGAAGCACGGGAGATCGAGACGGGGAGTGGCGAAACTGACCCAACTGATATGCGACTCGCGGGTGCGGTTGCGGGCCACAGAGTCACCGCAGCGCTTCGAGGTGAGGAAGCGAGGCTGTTCGGCCACGTCATCGAACTGCCTTTCGCGGAGCGACGATTCCTTCCCGTGTCGACCTGTGAGTGTTGTGGTGGTCCACCGACCCCTCCAACTGGCGGTAGCGAGAGTCGCTCGATCGAGGAGGCGATTGCCCATGCCGAAGGCGGGATCGACGAGCGTGTCGGCATCGTTCAGTCGGTCGGCGAGGTCGCGTCGTTTCCCGCTCCGTACTATCTCGCAACGACGGCGGAAACGGAGGGATTCAGCGAGGTGAGCGCTGCGAACCAAGCGGCGGGTGTCGCAGCCGACTGGAACACGGCGTATATGAAAGCGCTGGGCGAGGCGCTGGAACGCTACAGCGCGGGCATCTATCGATCCGAGTGGTTCGAGATCGCCACCCCTGGGGAGCTATCGAACACGATTACTCCCGAAAAGTTCGTCGGGATCGACCCTGCTGATGTGGAAATTCCGTGGATCGAGGGCGAGCGACTCGATACCGGCGATGCTGTCTCGCTGCCCGCGGAGTTCGTCCAGTTTCCGCCACCGGAAAAACGATTCGGGTCGGCGATTACGACCGGACTCGGGCTTGGAAACGACCGGAACGAAGCGTTGCTTTCGGGACTGTACGAGGTGATCGAGCGCGACGCGACGATGCTTGCGTGGTACTCGACGTTCGAGGCGCTCGAACTCGCGGTCGAAGACGAGGGGTTTTCGACCCTTGAACGCCGGGCGGCGAGCGAGGGGCTTTCAGTTACGGCGCTGCTCGTGACCCAGGATATCGACGTGCCGGTGGTTGCGGTGGCCGTCCACCGAGAGGCCGAATGGCCCCAGTTCGCACTCGGTTCGGACGCCGATCTCGATGCGAACGCAGCCGCCCGCTCCGCACTCTGTGAGGCCCTCCAGAACTGGATGGAGCTCCGGTCGATGGGTCCGGAGGGGGCGGGCGAAGAGTCGGGCTGGATCGGGAGATACGCCTCGTTCCCGGACCCTGTGAGGAAGTTTCTCGACAGTGGGGGGGCGGTCAAAGCGAGCGCGGTCGGAAGCCGTCCGCCCGACCGCGAGATCGAACTCGACTCGCTCGTTTCTCGGGTCAACGACGTCGGGTTGACGCCGTCTGCGGCGTGGATCACGCCCGTCGACGTTCGTACGCTCGGATTCGAAGCCGTTCGAGTCGTGGTTCCGGGCGCACAGCCGCTGTTTACACGCGAGCCGGTGTTCGGCGAGCGCGCGGAGACCGTACCACAAACGATGGGCTTCGAGCCGCGATTGGAACGGGACCCACACCCATACCCGTAGCATCAGATCGCGAACGTCGCCCTGAGAAAGTCCCGCGTCCCGGGACCGAGACCCACGGCGAGGATGGCAATCAGCAGCAACATCGAGTATCGGGGACTCTCATCGAATATCTCGTCGTTGAAGACCCAGACGACGAACAGCGCGGCCCCGATCTTTACGAACAGGAAGGGCCATGCCGTCCCGATCGCCCCCGAGACCGAAGGTGGTTGAATCGCGTTCGTAATATCGATGATCGCGCTGTTGACGACGTGTTTCGGCGAGTACGTTGGAATCCCCAGCTCGTTCGACCAGTCGAGACTGAGGACGTTCGCGATCCCATCGACGGTGTGACCCCAGACGACGAGCACGCCCATGTAGCCGGTGGCGACGTTCACTTCTGGAACGTATCGCTCGGTGCCGACCCACGCGAGTACGGCAACGACCGTCGCACCGGTGAGCGTGATGAGCGCGACCGCGGGGTGAAACTCGAGGACATCGGTGGTGATTGCAAGCCAGCCGAGATATCCGATCGTGACCGTGAACGCAAGGGTTCCAATCGCGGCGAGGGGATACTCATACCGACTGACGAGACCGTTCCGAGCGATAGCAACGCTCACGAGTAGCGCCGCGAGCGTGACGAAAAAGACGGTGAAGTAGATAAACGGGCTGATGAACAGGCCGCTTATTGGGAACGAGATCGCGGGCTCGCCGGTCGTCCGCAAGAGGGCGATGCTCGCGTCCTCGACGGTTCTGAGGGTTCCACCGAACAGCATGAACGGGAACAGCGCGAAGAAAAAGCCGTGGCCCTTGGCGATATCGAGTTTTCGGAGCAGGAAGACGACGCCGACGAGCGCGAAAACGAGGACGAGGGCGTAGCTAACGGTCGAAAGCGTCGTGTAGCCGGGTTCGGCGACGAACCCCATGGCCTGTTGGCACTCCGTGGCGCTGTCGAGGAGTTGGGTCTCGCCGCCGACGCGCTGTGCACAGGCGGAGCCGGTGCCGTCGGCGACGACCGGCCCCCAGAAATACCGCCAGAGAAAGCCGTCATACACCTGTCGGGGAAAGGCCACTGCGCCGACGGCGAGGGCGGTGATCATCGAGATCGCAACGGCGGCCCACGCGCGGGCAGGATCGATTCGATCCGAAACGTCGTCCATATTTCAGAGGGTGTGGCCGGGAAGTTTTAGGGTTCCGGTCTAGTCGCACCGATATGTTTCATTCCGGCCTCCTTCGAGGTCCGCAAGCCTCGTCTCGACAGCCCGCCAGTGACTCCCTTTCCAGAACAGCTGATCGCATTCCTGACAGCGCCACACCGCCTGCTCGGTTGGCGAAGGCGCAGATGATGGCGTCGTCTCGTTTTTTCGAACGCCGCGAAGCCGTCCGTTACACATAGAACAGCGAGTAGGAGTGGACAGTTCGAGCTCGAATCCGATCGCGATCAGCTCCGAAAGCTGTCTCTCGATCGCCCGACTCCGCAACAGGACCGCGCCATCCGTCTGCCGTGCGAGACCGGTGTCCCTGGTGAGCAGCATACGCTCTTCCGCCGTGGCCAGCTCGCGAAGCTTCGAATCCTCCTCGATCCCACGATCGAGTGCGTAGGCGGTGTCGTACCCACACATCCGCAGATAGGTCGCGAGTTTGCCGAGCATCGCATCGAGCAAAAGGGTCCTATCGGCTGGAGTCGGCATACCTGCTGTATGGGTCCGATCCGTATGGGTAGAACGATTACTGCAATGACAGATATCCGAAGACATATACCTATGCGTGATACTCAATCACACTGTGGGTTCGATGACCAGACGATATCCGCAATGGCACTGTCAGACGTGTGGGAAGCCGCTTCGTATCCGGCCGTGTCTCAACTGCCACCACCGCCAACGGTTGAGACCCGCATCCGCCGACTAACCGACCACGACCGATCTCGATTTTTTCGCTCGACTCTCTTGGCCCGTAGCGCCCGCGATCGGTTTTGATCTACGAACACCGTGGCGGCCGCTAACCGATCTGTGTTCCATGAAGACTTTGCGAGGGAAGAGCGCTCCAAGAGCGGTCTTCTGCACTCTTTCGAGTGCGAGGGGAGGGATTTGAACCCACGGACCTCTACAGGAGCGGATCTTGAGTCCGCCGCCGTTTCCGGGCTTGGCTACCCTCGCACGCAAACACCACTCAGTTAGCCGCCCGCTAAAAGATTCCGAATCAGCAACCCGGACGAAACTGACCGCTCGTCCATGGAATCGGATATAGCTACTACGATCCGAGTTACATTCTTTATTTTCACTGCTATGTGAACTGTAGACACAGCATAATTAATGTCCGTGACGGTAGTAGTGGGAGGTACATGTCCGGTGATGTTACCTCCGGGGAGACGACCGAGGCGATCCGGCCGGTCGACCCGCAGTCAGCGTTTCCCGATCCGGGATCGGAGACGGTGACGTACGAGCCGAGTTTCGAGGCGCTGCGTCGGTTCTCGCAACCACTCGAAACGACGACCGAGTACGATAGCCCCGCCTACGTCAGCGAGTTTCGATCCCGGAGCGCGGATCGAACGAAAAACGCCGTCGACGATACCTTCAACGAGGACGATCGACGACTCATCGGCCGCGCGCTCGATCACGCTGACTCGGCCGACCTCGTCTGTCTCGATCGGATGGTCGGCCGCCACCCGGATCACGCCTACTGCTGTCGGCTGTTCGTCCCGAGGGAGTACGGCAGAATCGCCCTCGCATGGGCGAAGCTGCTCGATCCCGCTCCCGAAGGTCGAGAACCGGATTTTTACACCCTCCAACTGCCCGACTGGGAGGAGACGGCTATCCGCGTACTGCCCGAAGAAGGCATCACCATCGCCCTCGGAAGCGATTACACCGGCGAGGCAAAGAAATCGTTTCTCCGGCTGTTTATGTATCGTGCGAAACAGCGCGGCGGTCTCGGGCTTCACGCCGGTACGAAACGCCTTACCCTCAAAACTGACACCGAGTCCTCGGAGATCTATCAGGCGTTCTTGGGTCTCTCCGGCACAGGCAAGTCGACGCTGACGGGTCACGGCTGCTGGCTCGACTCGCCCGAATCGGCCGTCATGCTCCAAGACGACGTCTGTGCGCTGTTCCCCGACGCACTCGCCGGTAGCGAGGGTGGCGGTCTCTACATCAAAACCATCGGACTCAGTAAGGAAGAACAACCCGCGCTCTATCATGCGGCAACCCAATCCGGAGCGGTCCTCGAGAACGTTTCCGTCGATTCTGACGGGAGGGTCGATTTCGATGACGGCTCGCTCACCACGAACGGCCGCGCGGTGATCCGCCGGGAGGACCTGCCGAGTGCCGCTCCCGAGATCGATTGCGAGCGCGCCGATCAGGTGTTTTTCATCACGCGCAACCCGCTGATGCCACCGATTGCCCGCTTGACGCCCGAACAGGCCGCAGTTGCGTTCATGCTCGGCGAGTCGATCGAAACCAGCGCGGGCGATCCCGAACGAGCCGGCGAGTCGATTCGCGTTGTCGGAACCAATCCGTTTATCACCGGACCCGAAGGCGAGGAAGGAAATCGGTTTGCCGACCTGATGAGCGAAACTAACGCCGAGTGTTTCGTCCTCAATACGGGTTCGGTTGGTTCGAACGAAATCGGCGTCGAGGACACGATTTCGATCCTTACCGCCGCCGCTCGCGGTGAGATCGAATGGACCCACGACGAGACGCTCGGGTTCGAAGTACCGACACACGTTCCAGGAACGGAGATCGAGGTGTTTCGGGTGCGGGATAATCATGCCGACTACGAGTCGAAGCTCGCCGAACTTCGAAATGAGCGCCGGACGTATCTCGCGGAGTTCGAGACACTTCGCGACGAGATCCGCGAGGCGGTCTACTAGCTCACCGGACGAACCGAACCGTTAGGCGGTTTCGGCTCGACGGTCGCGTATGGATGACCACACCCGAGACGACACCGTCGGCCCGCCGGTCTCCGGCACCCCAACCGGATGGGATGCAGAACGAGGGCCGTCGAACGGGTGGAAGCACGGAACGCTCCGGCGGGCAACGATCCACGGCGTGCGTCTGTTCAACTCGGGTGCGTACCACGCTTCCCACGACTGTTTCGAGGACGAGTGGTACAACTACGCCAGCGGCGGTACGGAAAGCAAATTCCTCCACGGGATGGTGCAGGTCGCCGCAGGAACGTACAAACACGCCGATTTTCGAGACAGCGAGGCCCAAAGCGCCTCTGGCAGCCGGACGCAGTCCGGCGGCAACGAGGGTATGCGTTCGCTGTTCGAGACAGCCCTCCAGTATCTTCACGGCGTGCCACACGATTTCTACGGCGTGGACGTGATCGACGTGCGCACGAAACTGACCGACGCACTCGATGACCCACCCGTGATCGAGGGCTGGCGGATCCGATTAGATGGTGAAAAACCGGAGGCCAGAGAGGAAGATTTCGCCTACATTGAGGCGCTCGAATCGGGCCCCTAAACGGGTTTGAGTTCGGCACTAAAGTGACGAAGCGCTTCGTTTTCGGGTTCGGAAACGATCTCCAACCCTCGGGTCTCTTCGCTTCGATCTATCACTGCTCCGGCCGTCTCGCCGATGTGTTCGAGATGTTCTACGTGGTAGGTCCGCCGAGGTAGCGCGAGCCGGACGAGCTCGGGACGATGAGTCTCGGGAAAGGCGAAACTCCCGAGTTCGACGCCCCGAACCCCGCCTTCGCGATAGAGTTCACAGACGAGCGCCTGTCCGGGAAACGCTTCGTCGGGGATCTGTGGAAACACCCGTCCGGCATCGACGTAGACAGCATGTCCGCCGACGGGGGTGTAGATCGGGACGCCCGCCTCGCGAAGGCGCTCGCCAAGGTCGCGAACCTGTCCGATTCGTGCGCTTAGGTAGCCCTCGGTGACGGCCTCGCGAAGGCCGACGGCCATCGCCGCCATATCGCGACCGGCCATGCCACCATACGTTGAAAACCCCTCGTAGAGGATCGCCCGTTGCTTCGTACGTTCGAACAGGTCGGGATCGCGGACGCCCACGAACCCGCCGACGTTCGCGAGACCGTCCTTTTTCCCGCTCATCACGATCGCATCGGCGTGAGAAAGCTGCTCGCGGGCGATTTCTGCTAGTTCTCGGTTGCCGTAGCCGTCCTCTCGCTCGCGAACGAAAAAGGCGTTCTCGGCGAACCGACAGGCATCGATCACGAACGTCGCATCGAGTTCGTCCGCGAGATCGCGAGTTTGCCGAATGTTTTCCATGCTTACGGGCTGGCCAGCCACCGAATTGTTCGTGATCGTGAGGAGCACTGCAGGAATTCGATCCGCACCGACATCGCTTGCGAGGGCGCGCACTTTGTCGGGATCGATATTTCCCTTAAAGGCTTCTTCTGAATCGAGATCACCGGCGGCCTCTACGGGGCAGTCGACCGGATCGCCACCGTTTTTGGCGACGTGTGCCCGCGTCGTATCGAAGTGGGTGTTGTTCGGGACGACGTCCCCTTCCTCTATCAGACATCCATAGAGAACGTTCTCCGCGCCGCGACCCTGATGGGTTGGGACGACTCGTTCGAACCCCATCACGTCGGCGATCGCGTTTTCCAGGGCTGTGAAACTCTCGCTTCCGGCGTAGGCCTCATCTGCCTGCATCATCGCGGCCCACTGGTCGTTGCTCATCGTTCCGGTCCCACTATCAGTCAGTAGATCGATAAATACATCACTGCTCGCGAGATTGAAGCCGTTGTAGCCCGCCTGTTCGAGACGACGTTCGCGCTCTTCGCGCGCGAGGAGTTCGGTCGTGGCTGCCGTTGCCGACGTGTACGAGAACATATCCGAGAGTCGGTGGACGGGCGGTTAATTCTGCCGCGACATAGCTGCACAAGAAGGTAGAGGACTGTACATCGAGAGCCGGTCACGGCTACTCCTCCGTGGGCGCGAACTCGACTAACGTGAGATCCCGATCCAGCATGCAGTAGTCGTGCGGTGGCTCTCCGAGGATCTCCCGGATGCGATACTCCTCGTCGAACTCGACGCCGTCCGGAACACAGAATTCGTGGCTGGGACACTCGGTGTAAGGGCAGTCTCCGGCGAGATGGGCCTTGCTCCCGGCATACACCCCTTTCGACGGGATGTTTGCTTTCATTCCAGTCGGTTCGACCTCGACCGCGTTTACCCCCGTATCGTGGACGCCACACTCCAAGGTTTGGGTGTTCTCACGGACGCTCGTGACACGATACTTCGTTCCTTTGGCGAGGTTGAGACATTGGCTTCGGTACGGGCAGCCCTCACAGGCGTCCGCCTCGCCGTGATAGACGAACTCAGTTCCCGTTTCGGCGAGTCGTGTCCCGATCAGCGTGAGTGTACTCATTGGCGTCGATAGACCGACACGCGGGTTAAGCTTCTCGCCCGGTTAGCTCGTCGAGACGGGCGAGATACTCCTCCCGAGGGACCTGATAGATCCCCCGATAATCGAGTTCGCCCGCAGCGAACCGGCGCGCAAGATCCTCGCCAGCTCCCGCTGCACTCGCGCGGTCGTCGTAACGGTTCTCCTCGAGGACGACATCCGGTTCGAGATACAGGGTGAGATACCACTCCCCGCTCGAGACGCCGTGGCGCTGTTCTGGCCTGCGATTTCTGTGAGGGCCGTTGCTCAGATACAGCGTCGGCATACACGGGGCGGGAAACGCCCGTGAATCGAACACATCGGGCCGGTAGACGAACACCGCCCGGTCGGGTTCGTCGCTCCAGCACACCCACCCGCGCGGAAGGTCTTCCGGGTCCATGGTTTCCGTTCGATTCGCCTCCACAAGGGCTCTCGGATTGTGCTGTCAGTCACGGGTGTCCGAACGTCAGTAGCACGATTCGATGGGGACTGTCAGATCCCTTGCCCGTCTGTACTACAGCTGATTACATAGTTATGACCGACGGTGTCCCGTTTCACATCCGTTATTAGGGGAAGATTTATGTTAACGTGGCACACCTATATTAAACAGTATCGGTATCCGCCCGCCGAACGACTTGCGCTGTCCGCGCCCCCCTCTCGATAGTCCCGACCGGGGTGCTGGCAGTGCTTCCCGTCCCATGACAGCAACTATCAACCGTTCGCGCTCTCCGTGTCTGCCTGTGCCGAGCGAGCCGGGGCGGTCTCCTGTCGGGTGTGATACCATGTTGGTGATGTGGATCCGTTGGTCTCCGTCTTCTCGCTATCGACTCCACAACAACCATGATCGGTGATAACTCACTCGAAGCACTCAGCCAGCAGTACAGAGAGACGGTTCCAAGCGACCTGCGCGACGCAAAAACGTTCGCGTGGTATCTGGATGCCGTCCACGACGATCCGAAGATCACCAGAAACGCCCACCAGCGCGTCGCCGATATGTTCGATTACTACGGCACGCGCTACGACGAGGACTCGGGCACGGTCGAGTACCTCATGGCCTCCGAGGACCCCTTGGGCGAGGGCGAAAACACCTTCTACGGTAAGGTGGTCCATCGCGCGATCCACGAGTTCGTCAACAAGGTCAAAAGCGGGGCCCGCGGTCTGGGTCCGGATCGGCGTATCAAACTCCTCTTGGGACCGGTTGGCTCCGGAAAATCCGCTTTCGACGCCCAGCTTCGCACCTACTTCGAGGACTACACCGCCCACGACGAGGGACGGATGTACACGTTCCGCTGGACGAATCTCTGTGACGTGATCGCGGATCAGGATCCCGCAGACGACGTGGTCCAGTCGCCGATGAACCAAGAGCCGCTCGTCCTCCTCCCACTCGAACAGCGCCAACAGGTCATCGGCGAACTCAACGAGCGCCTCGAAGCGCCCTACACGATTCGCAACGAGCAGTCGCTCGATCCCGCCTCCAGTTTCTACATGGATCGCCTGCTCGCTTATTATGACGACGACCTCCAGACGGTGCTCGAAAACCACATCGAGATCGTCCGGCTGATCGCGGACGAGAACAAGCGCCAGGCCATCGAGACGTTCGAACCCAAGGACAAGAAAAATCAGGACGAGACGGAGCTGACGGGCGACGTCAACTACTCGAAGATCGCAGTCTACGGCGAGAGCGATCCGCGGGCCTTCGACTACTCGGGGGCCTTTTGCAACGCAAATCGAGGGATCTTCTCGGGCGAGGAGCTACTCAAACTCCAGCGGGAGTTCCTCTATGACTTCCTGCACGCCACTCAGGAACAGACGATCAAGCCGAAAAACAACCCCCGGATCGATATCGATCAGGTGATCGTCGGGCGAACGAACATGCCCGAGTACAGGGAAAAGAAGGGCGACGAGTCGATGGAGGCGTTCAACGATCGAACCAAACGTATCGATTTCCCGTACGTTCTCGAATACGTCGCGGAGTCCGAGATCTACCAGAAACTGCTCAACAACGCCGATGTCCCCGAGATCCACGTCGAACCGCACACCCTCGAGATGGCCGGGCTGTTCGGCGTGCTAACACGAATCGAGGAGCCGGATACGGAAGCCGTCGACATCGTCCAGAAGGCGAAAGCCTATAACGGGGAGTCGAGTGACGGCGACGACATCGACGTGAAAAAACTCAGAGAAGAGGGTGAGTCGAACGCCGAGATCGCAGAGGCGATGATCGGGATCTCGCCGCGCTTCATCGGCGACGAGATCGCGGAAGCGATCATGGACTCGATGCACCGAGGGCGGTCGTATCTCTCGCCGCTCGCGGTGTTTTCGCATTTCGAGGAGAACCTCGAAAATCACGGCTCGGTTCCCGAGGAGAACTTCGAGCGCTATCACCGCTATCTCGAACTCGTTCGCGAGGAGTACAAAGAGCGAGCAATCGAGGACGTACGCCACGCCCTCGCCTACGATCTCGACGAGATCCGCAGACAGGGCGAGAAGTACATGGATCACGTGATGGCGTACATCGACGACGACACCGTCCCCGACGAGCTAACCGGGCGCGAACAGGACCCCGACGAGACGTTTCTGAGGGCGGTCGAGGAGAAGTTAGAGATCCCCGAGGACCGCAAACACGACTTCCGTCAGGAGGTCTCGAACTGGGTCTCGAGGAGAGCCCGCGAGGGCGAGGCATTTAGTCCAGAGGACAACGACCGGCTGCGCCGCGCGCTCGAACGCAAGCTCTGGGAGGACAAGAAACACAACATCAACTTCTCGGCGCTGGTGAGTGCGAACGAACTCGACGACGACGAGCGAAACGCGTGGGTCGATGCGCTGATCGAGCAGGGCTACTCCCATGATGGCGCAATGGAGGTCCTCGAGTTCGCCGGCGCGGAGGTGGCAAAGAGCGAACTCGAAGCATGATGGGGCCTGAGTACGTCAGAGAGGCGGACCGGGAGCTCGATGCGGCCTACGAGGAGCCGATGAGCCTCGCCGAGTACGTCGATCGCCTGTTCGAAAAGCCCTCGATCGGTGCGCATGCCTCGAAGTATCTGCTGAACGCGATCGAAGCCGCGGACACGCGAACCGTTATCGAGGAGGGCGAAGAGCGCGAGCGCTATCGATTCTTCGACGATCCGCACAACGACGGCGAGCACGCGATCCTCGGCAACACGATGGTGCTCAACACCTTTGTCGATGACCTGCGCTCGATCGCGGCGGGTCGGGGGAAAGAAGAGAAGATCATCTGGTTCGATGGTCCTACGGCCACCGGCAAATCCGAGCTAAAACGGTGTCTCGTAAACGGACTTCGGGAGTACTCGAAAACGCCCGAGGGACGGCGATACACCGTCGAGTGGAACATCGCAAGCGCCGAAGATGCACCCGGACTGACCTACGGCGACGTCTCCCGTGTCGACGAGGACAGCTGGTATCAGAGTCCAGTCCAGTCGAACCCGCTTTCGGTGTTCCCCGAACCGGTCCGTGAGGGAATTATCGAAGACCTGGACACGGAACACCGCGATCATACGCCGACCCGCGCCGAGACGAATCTCGATCCGTTCTGTCGAGAGGCGTACGAATACCTCGAAAAACGCTACCGTCGGGAGGGTGTTGCCGACCTCTTCTCTGCGGTGACCGACTCGCGCCACCTGCGGGTGTCGAACTACGTGGTGGACGTGGGCCAAGGGATCGGCGTGCTTCACTCCGAAGACGACGGCCGACCCAAAGAACGCCTCGTGGGCAGTTGGATGTCAGGCATGCTCCAGAAGCTCGATTCACGCGGGCGAAAGAACCCGCAGGCCTTTAGCTACGACGGGGTGCTCTCGCAAGGAAACGGGCTGCTGACCATCGTCGAGGACGCGACTCAGCACGCGGACTTGCTTCAGAAGCTGCTCAACGTGCCCGACGAACGGCACGTTAAGCTGGATAAAGCAATTGGAATGGACGTCGATACGCAGCTCCTGATCATTTCCAATCCTGATCTCGACGCACAGCTGAACCAGCACGCCGATAGAAACGGTGCGGATCCGTTGCGAGCGCTCAAACGCCGACTCGACCGACACGAGTTCGGCTATCTGACGAACCTCCGACTGGAGTGTGAGCTGATCCACCGCGAACTCACCGGTGAGACGGCGATCTGGGAGGGAACCGACGGCGAGGAGCTGCGTGAGCGGGTGCGCGCGCCGCTTTCGATTCGTGTCGGCGAACGCGGCGATCGGGTCCGAACACGAGAGATCGCACCCCATGCGGTCGAGGCGGCAGCGCTCTACAGCGTGGTCTCTCGACTGGATCGGGACGATCTTCCCGAGGGGCTCTCGTTGGTCGAGAAGGCACTGTTGTTCGATCAGGGCTATCTTCGGGACGGCGACGAACGGATCGAGACTGAAGCGTTCGATTTCGATCCGAACGCCGACGACGGCGTTCACGGCATTCCCGTTACGTTTACCCGGGACGTAATCGCGGAGCTGCTCAACACGCCACAGGATCGAAGCCATCCCGAACTAGTGGTCGAGAACGTGCTCATGCCACGGGACATTCTCAACGGGATGGCCGAGCGCCTCCACGATGCGCCGATGTTCTCGCGTGCCGAGCGCCGCGAGTTCGAGGATCGGCTCGTCTCCGTGAAAAATCACGTCTTCAGCGGGCAGGAGACCGACGTGATCGACGCGATTATGCACGAAAAACGGGTCGAGGAAGAAACCGTCGAGGAGTACGTCGAGCACGTGTATGCATGGGCGACGGATGGAGTAGTGAACACCGATCAGGGCGAAAGCGAGCCGGACCCCTTGAAGATGAAGGTGTTCGAGATCGAGCATCTCGGCCGGTTCAGCGAACACGAGTACGACGGAACGACCCCGATGCCACCGGTCAGAACGTTCCGCAGGGAGCGGATCATCACGGCGCTAAACCGCCATGCGTGGCAGCACCGAACCGAGGATTTCGCGATCGACGAAGTGAACCTCCTCGAAATCCCCGTGATCGGCGACGTGCTCGAAACGCACGGCTGGAGCGACGTTGCCCGTATCTACGAGGACTTCGATCCAGAACAGTGGGACGACCCACCGGCGAACACCGAGACAGCGACGGTCAAAGCCCGGACGATCGATACTCTGAGTTCGGAGTTCGGCTACTCGCGGGCGTCGGCCGAGCTTACCAGTAGGCATGTCATGGGACAGGTGAGCTACCGATGGGACTGAGGGACGACCTCGAACGGTATCGCGAGGTCGGCGACAAGCGCCGCCAGGACTTAGCGGAGTTCATTCAGTACGGTGATCTCGGGCAGGGCGGGGAGATCAATATTCCGATCAAGATCGTCTCGCTCCCCGAGTTCGCCTACGACCAGCTCGATCAGGGCGGGGTCGGGCAGGGCAACGGTGGAACGCCCGAACCCGGCGATCCGGTCGGCCAGCCACAGCCCCAGCCCGGCGACGGCGACGAGGGCGAGGCCGGCGAGGAGGCGGGCGACCACGAGTACTACGAGATGGACCCCGAGGAGTTCGCCCAAGAACTCGACGAGGAGCTAGGACTGGATCTCGAACCCAAGGGAAAGAAGGTCGAAACCGAAGAGGAGGGCGATCTCACGGACCGGACGAGAACGGGTCCGGACAGCACACTCGATGTCGAGCGGCTGTTCAAGCAAGGGTTAAAGCGAAAGCTCGCGATGGAGTTCGACGAGGAGTACGTCCGCGAACTCCTGTGTGTCGAGGCGATCACCCCGAGGGAGGCGTTCACCTATGCGCGCGAAAATCACGTCCCCGTCTCGAAAGCGTGGATCGACGACGCCTTCGAAGGGATTCCTGATGAGGATCGCGGGCGCTGGAAGAGTATCGAGGAGATGGAGGCGAACGTCGAGAGCGAGCCACTCAGCCAACGAATCCGCCGCGAGGGGATCGGCCACATTCCGTTCCGAAAGGAAGACGAGCGCTATCGCTACCCGGAGGTCGTCACGAAACCCCAGCACAACGTCGTCGTCGTCAATATTCGGGACGTTTCGGGGAGCATGCGCGAGGACAAACGCGAACTCGTCGAGCGCACGTTCACCCCGCTCGATTGGTATCTGACGGGGAAGTACGACACTGCGGAGTTCGTTTACATCGCCCACGACGCGACCGCATGGGAGGTCGAACGCGAGGACTTTTTCGGGATTCGCTCGGGCGGTGGGACGAAGATCTCCTCGGCATACGAACTCGCTGCTGCGATCTTGGACGAGGAGTACCCGTGGCGCGAGTGGAACCGATACGTGTTTGCCGCCGGGGATAGCGAGAACTCCTCGAACGATACCGAAGAGCGCGTGATCCCGATGATGGAGCAGATAGACGCGAATCTGCATGCCTACGTCGAGACCCAGCCATCGGGTAGTGCAATCAACGCAACGCACGCCGAGGAGGTCAAACGGCGGTTGGGTGATCGGGAGAACGTCGCGGTTGCCTACGTTTCCGGACCCGAGGACGTGACGCGGGCGATCTACGAGATACTCAGTACGGAGGACGACTCATGACCACGAACCACCACGCCCAACGCATCGCGGCCGACCTCGAAGAGCCGGTGAAAAAGGCGAACGAACTGGCGCGAAAGCTCGGTCTTGCACCCTATCCGGTGAACTACTGGATCGTCGACAACGACGAGATGAACCAGCTGATCGCATATGACGGGTTCCAGACGCGCTATCCACACTGGCGCTGGGGGATGAAGTTCGATCGGCAGCAGAAAACCAACCAGTTTCTCGGTGGAAAGGCGTTCGAGCTGGTGAACAACGACGATCCATCGAACGCTTTCTTACAGGAATCGAATTCGCTTGCGGACCAGAAAGCCGTGATCACCCACGTCGAGGCACACGCTGATTTCTTTGCGAACAACCGTTGGTTCGGGCTGTTTACGGGCGACGAACCGGGATCGAGCCCG
>JADFQH010000292.1 GCA_022561895.1 Methanobacteriota archaeon
GCCGCGAATCCGCATGCGAGTGTGCAGTAACTTTCAACGGCTACTATAGGTTCATCAGTCCGGCGCTCGTCCGTCGGGTATGACGGAACTCGAAGCAAGCGTCGAGGAGTTTCTCGGGAACGCTGGCAGCGTTCTCTCGGAGTACGAACAGGGGTATACGGACGCCGACGCCGCCCTCTCGGTGCTCGAAGGGGAGATCGAGGAGCTGCGTGAGGCGCTCGACGAGTAGCTACCGGCTCGACAGCAAGCGTTATGCGGGCAGAGAGCGCGCCCCAACGCATGACGGACTTTTCGAAGCGCGTCGAATCGGTATCGATCAGCGGTATTCGCGAGGTGTTCGAGGCCGCGGGTGAGGATGCGATCAACCTCGGACTCGGCCAGCCCGACTTTCCGACGCCCACCCGCGCCCGCGAGGCCGCCATCGACGCCATCGAAAGCGGCGCGGTCGACGGCTACACACAGAACAAAGGCACTCGGGAGTTACGCGAGGCGATCAGCGAAAAGTACGACCGGGACTACTCCCTCACTATCGATCCTTCCAATATCATCGCCACCTCCGGGGGCAGCGAGGCGCTGCATCTCGCCATCGAGGCCCACGTTGATAGCGCGGGACACGGTCCCGCTGACGATCGGACGCAGTCCGATAGTCCGGGCCAAGAGGTCCTCTTTCCCGATCCGGGCTTCGTCTCGTATGACGCGCTGACCCGTATCGCAGGTGGCGTTCCAAAACCCCTCGAACTCCGTGAGGATCTCACGCTGGATCCCGCCGTCGTCGAGGAGGCCATCACCGACGACACGGCCGTGTTCGTCGTCAATAGCCCCGCCAACCCAACAGGGGCGGTCCAGAGCGAGGAGGATATGAGAGAATTCGCCCGCATCGCCGACGAACACGACGTGCTCTGTATTTCCGACGAGGTGTACGAACACATCGTCTTCGAGGGCGAACACCGCTCGCCACTCGAATTCACCGAGTCGGACAACGTCGTCGTCGTCAGCGCCTGTTCGAAGACCTACTCGATGACGGGCTGGCGGCTGGGTTGGATCACCGGCTCGAACGAGCGGATCGAGCGAATGCTCCGGGTCCATCAGTACGCCCAAGCGTGTGCGAGCGCGCCCGCCCAGTACGCCGCCGAAGCCGCCCTCTCGGGTCCTCAAGAGGACGTGGAACGGATGGTGAGGGCCTTCGAGGAACGCCGCGATCTCGTTCTCGATGGCCTCTCGGAGATGGGTCTCGAAACGCCGACTCCGCAAGGAGCCTTCTATGCGATGCCCAAAGTACCGGAGGGCTGGGTCGAGGAGGTGATCGAGCGCGGCGTCATCGTCGTCCCCGGCAAGGCCTTTGGTGAACGGGGTTCCGGCTACGCCCGAATCTCGTATGCGACCGGGATCGAGGAGTTAGAGGAGGCACTCGACATCATGCGCGAGGCGACGCGAGCGGTACGGTAGCACGAACTGTTATCACAATCCCGCCCGATCCGATGGATATGTATGCAGTCTGGCCACAACACACGGATCAAGCGAGCGAACAGCGATGAGCGCTGACCCTTCGTTTCTCTCCGCTCTTGATATCGGGGATAACCAGCTCTCGTTTGGGGACTCAGACCGTGAGAACCACGCCGGGGATTGGGGAGCTGAGAGCCGTGGGACGGGCGTGCTTCCCGATGCGGTGGTTTGGCCCGAATCAGTAAGAGACGTTTCGCGGGTCCTCGAAGCCGCCACAGAACAGGGAATTCCGGTGACGCCGTACGCTGCAGGCACGGGGTTGGAAGGAAACGCCGTGCCCGCCCGCGGCGGGATCAGCATGGATCTCACGCGAATGGATTCGGTGATCGAGTACCGACCAGACGATTTCCAGATCACGGTCGGGCCGGGGATCATCGGCTCGGCAGTAGAGGAGTACGTCGCAAGCGAGGGGCTCTTTTTCCCGCCGCTTCCGTCCTCGGGCGATATTTCGACGATTGGCGGGATGATCGCCACGGACGCGAGCGGCATGCAGACGGTCAAATACGGCGAGGTCGCCGATTGGGTTTTGGGGCTAAAAGCGGTCCTCGCCGACGGCTCGGTCATCTCGACTGGGAGCCGAGCGGTCAAAACCTCGAGTGGCTACAACCTCACCGAGCTGCTCGTCGGGAGCGAGGGCACGCTTGGAGTCGTCACCGAGGCGACCCTGAAGCTCGCCGGTCGGCCCGAACAGATTCGCGGCGGGCGGGCGACCTTCGACTCGCTCGATGAAGCGACCGGAGCGGTCTTCGACGCCGTTCGCTCGGGTGTCGATCTCGCGCGGATCGAGCTGATCGACGGCCTTTCGGCAAGAATGGCGAACCGGTATCTCGATTCCGGTCTCCCCGACGCTCCCACGACCTTCGTCGAATTCCACGCGAACCACGGGGTCGAACGGGAGATCGAGTTCTGTCGATCCGTTTTCGAGGCTCATAATGTGAAACGATTCGAGATCACGGATTCGGAAGGGATGGCGGATCTCTGGGAAGCTCGCAAAGAGCTCGCCTACGCCGTCCAGTCATATGATCCCGATCTCCAGCCGATCCATCCCGGCGATGTCACAGTGCCGATCAGCGACTACCCCGAGATCATCGCCTATACAAAGGAGCTTGCCGACGAACACGGTCTTCTCGTGCCCTGTTTCGGTCACGCAGGCGACGGGAACGTCCATTATACGGTGTTAGTCGATTTCGACGATCCAGCCCATGTCGAACTCGGCGAAGAAGTGTACGGGAAGATCGTCCACCGGGCGATCGAGCTTGGGGGTACGGCGACGGGCGAACACGGGATCGGGCAGGGAAAACGAGAGTATCTGATCGAGGAACACGGCGAGGCGAGCGTCAAGGCAATGGGCGCGATCAAACGCGCGCTCGATCCCGCGGGAACGCTGAACCCCGGCAAGATCTTTCCCGAACGGGTCGATCGCCGGGTGTGAACACACTACTAGCGCTCATCCAACTGTCTCGACACCGTCCGAGCGCGTCCCCTGGATCGTCAGCGACACGTCGATCGTCTCGTAGGGGACGAACGGGGCACGATTGCGCCGATCCGAGCGGAACTGCACGATCCCGTACTCGGCGAGTACCTCGATATCGTCGTGAACGACCGAGTAGCTTCGATCGAGCCGATCGGCGAGTGCGCTGATCGATGGCGCGGGTTCGTCCATGAGCGAGCGGATGATCTCGAAGCGCCGATCGGTGAGCAGCTTCCGTAGCTTGTTTGCGCTCGCAAACGAGATCTCGGCGGGCGACTGCTCGCCACGCTCGGCGGCCTCGGCCGCCGCGAGTGCGCGCTCGGCCGCCTCTTCGGGCGTGCTGATCGTGATTCGGAGCGTCTCGGGCCAGTTGACATCCTCGGGGGCGAGATCGTCGGGTAGCTTATCGGTTGGCATCGATGTCGTACACCTCGTTCAGGAATCGGCGGATATGGCTCTTGAGTCCGTCAAACCCGACCGCCTCGATCTCGGCATCGTTGTCGAAATGCCGATGGTGAACCCCCGCGTCGTGGCGTGGAACCTGTGAATTATCGTATCTAAGGATCTGATCACCATTCTCGGGCTGGAAGTACTGGAATCGGTAGTTACAGCCACCGGGATAGTCGGGATTTTCGATGGCGAACAGGATGACTTCCGTTCCTTCTACGGGGTTGAGATCGAAACGCCGATCGACCAGCGGTTCGTCGGGAGCCATATCGCCTCTCCGTACCCTCT
>JADFQH010000293.1 GCA_022561895.1 Methanobacteriota archaeon
CGTCGGAGCTCGTTCTGGAGGCGTTTAGCCTCCTCGTAGCCGACGTACCGAAGAATGGCTTCGGTCTCGCCCCCGCCTGCGGTCTCGATCCGGAGTTCGGAGATCTCGAACGCGCGCTGGACGACGTTGCGCGATATATCGACGTTCTGGACCCGGCGATACGGGATTTCACGATTGCGCCGGGAGACGACTCCCGAACGAATGTCGAAGGTGTCGGGGGTCGTTTCGTACTCGAAGCGTCTGTAGTAGGCGATCTGCCATGCGACGAGTCCGGCGATCCCGACGAACGTCACGAACCCCCAGAGGGCGATCCCACCGCTTCCGAGCGCCGGACCCGAGGCGATGGCGACGAAAAAAATCAGTGGAATATACCCCAGAATCGACTGCGCAATCCTGTAGGGGATCGAAAGCGGGTGAAGCTGGCTCATACGGCGTCGTCACCCTCGGCGTCGATCGCGAGCGCCTTCAGTCGGCGCTGGAGATCGTCAGCGCCCTCGGGGGTGAGTCCCGGTACGGTCACGTCTGCTCCCCGCGATCCGGCGGTGTAGACGACGGTGCTCGCAAGCCCCGTTGCGCGTTCGAGCGGACTCCGACGAGAATCGACGTGCTGGATCCGCACGAACGGGACGACGGTTTTGACCCGAGTGAAGACGCCGCGTTCGAGATACAGGGCGTCCTCGCGGATCTCATAGCGCCAGACCCGGTAGCGAAGCAGGCTGTGGGCCCCCGTAAGAACGAAAAAACCACCGAAGACGGCTCCCGGCAGCCAGAGACCGAGATCGAGCGCGAAAAACCCGACGAGACCGACGATCGCCGCGAACATCGCCGAGGAGAAGGCGGCCTGCAGAATCCAGACGACGCGAATCCGGGGGTGAAGCGAGTGCATTATCCTCCCGTTCGAACTCGATGAAAATGAACGGTCTGGATCACTGTTCGGACGAGAGCACCTCGACACGCAGCCCGCGAGCACGGGCCTCGGCAGCGAACTCCGCAGCGTTGGCTTCGAGCGCCTCGAACGTATCGTAATGGACCGGAACTACGAGTTCGGTTTCCATCCGCTCTGCGAGATCGAGAATGGCGTCGGGCGACATCGTAAAGGCGTCGTCGATCGGCGCGAGAAATACGTCCGCCGTGAGTCCCTCGTACTCGGGAATCACGTCGCTGTCGCCGGGATAGAACACTGAGATGGTATCGAGAGTGATTCGGTAGCCGACGCCCTCGCCTTCGGGGTGGTACGGCGTGCCATCGTCACGGGAGTGAAGACCGCCGAATTCGTTGTAGGCGCTGATCGCCTCGATGGAGATCCCCGAGATTTTGAACCGATCCCCGATTCCGACTCGGCGAATCTCGTGATCGAGATCGGCAATAGGGCGGGTCTCGCGACCGATCTCCTCGCTACTGATCCCTTCGAAGATTACGACGACTGCATCGGACGCGGCGACTCGTTCGATCCCGTCAGGGTCGTAGTGGTCGTCGTGGGTGACGAGCACGAGATCGCCGTCCCGTGCATCGTACTCGTCGAGGACGCCGTACCGACCGGGATCGATGTAGACGACCCGCTCGCCGTCAGCGATTCTCGAAGTCGCATAACCGAGCCAGTCGAGGGTCAGATCGGCGTACGTAGCGGACATACCCCAGCCTTCGTGGCACGGATCTAAAACCATCGTGGTTAGCGGTCGAATGAATTTCGGAGGTGTACAGACCGTGAATAAACTAGTACTGACGATACGAAACACGGACACAGAGCCACATAGATCCGAGCGAAGCTGTTCGCTGAGGCGTGAAAAGAGACAAATCAAATGCATGCTAACGCTACCCAATGGAGAGACGTATCGATGCTAGCTGTCTCGACTGCGGGGCGATGTTCTCGCGGGACGAGGCCGTGACCGAGATCGAAAACGAGCTTGCGTGTCCGGCGTGTGGCGCGAGTACGGTTCGGGGCATTCCGGACCAACACAGCGCGCTGACCGCGCGTGCGAACACACGCTGTGGTGCGTGTTCCTCGACCTTTCCTCGAAGCGAGGCGGAGACGGCGACGAAAGGAGTGTTGGCCTGTCCCGTTTGTGGCTCGACGAGCGATCTCGAAGTGCGGGACGAGCCCGACTGATGGATGCTCATCGTTCGATCAGACAGCCCTCGATCACGAGACAGTCGAGATCCATCCCCTCGGCGGCCGCAAGCGCCTCCGCAGGCGTGTTGACGATCGGCTTGCCGTGATCGTTGAACGAGGTGTTCAGTAGAACGGGAACCCCAGTGCGCTCCTCGAACGCGGAGAGCAGCCGGTGATACCGAGGACGGTGTTTTCGAGTGACGATCTGCGGTCGGGTCGTCCCGTCCGCCGGATGTATCACCGCCGGGATCCGCTTTCGTTTCTCTGATCCGACATCGAACGCCTGAACCATGTACGGGGCCGGTCGAGGCGATTCGAGATACTCGCTCGCCGTACGGGCCAGTATCGAGGGGGAAAACGGTCGCCACGCCTCTCGGTGTTTGACGAACGCGTTGATACGGTCTCGGGTATCGGCCCCTCGGGGATCGCCAAGAATGCTCCGGTTGCCGAGCGCGCGCGGCCCCATCTCGGTTCGACCGTGAAACCAGCCGACCAGATCACCATCCGCGAGCCGTTTTGCGACCGTCTCGACGAGATCCGTCGGCCGGTCGTACGCTATTTCTCGCGCCGCAAGCAGGGTTTCTACCTCCCTACTCGAACACGACGGGCCCAGAAACACGGTCTCGGTCAGCTCGGGGACAGCGGTTGCCAACAGCCCCGCTCCGATCGGGCTGCCGGCGTCGTGGGCGACGGGCTGGACGAACAGGCGATCGACCGTCGGGGAATCGAAGATGCGCTTGTTCAGTTTGCAGTTCAGTGCAACCCCGCCGGCCAAACAGACAGCGGACACGCCGAGTTCCCCGCAGTAGCGCTCGACGATCGCCACTACGATCCCCTCGAGAAGGGATTGAACCGCGGAGGCGAGATCGACTTCCCACGTCCCGATTACGTCGGGTGGGTTGCTTCGAGCTCGGCCGAACAGTGTTTCGAGACGGGAGATTCCGCCTGGAATCCCGCCACCGACTACCGGCCGAACGTCGTACTCGACACCCGTATCGATAGCCTGCTCGAAGATCGAATCGATAGCCGGGTTCGCGGTTCCGTAGGCCGCAAGCGCCATGAGTTTCCCTTCGCCGTCAAAGATCCGGTAGCCAAGATAGCCCGTGACCGCCGCATAGAGGTATCCGAGGCTGTTCGGCGTCTCGTAGCTCCGAATACGCTCGAGATCGTTGCCGTTTCCGTGCCAGACGACGGTCGACTCTCCCATTCCTCTTCCATCGACCGTGAGGACGAGCGCCTCGTCGAAGCCCGACGGAAAAAACGCGCTGGCAGCGTGACAGCGGTGATGGTTGTGGGTTTCGATCGGAGGAACGCATCCCAGTTCGGAGAGCCGGTGTTCGATTCGTTGTATCGCCGTTCGATTTCGTGGTTGCCACGGGACGAGCACTCGATCGACGTCGCCGAGTGAGATTTCACAGTGGGCGAGACAGCCGCGGACTGCACGTATCGGGAACGTTCCTGGCGCGTGTTTCTCCCGCGTGAGTCGCTCCTCTTCGATCCCGAAGGCGAGTTCGCCGTCGGAAAAGATCACCGCGCTCGGGTCGTGTGAGCCACAGCCCTCGATCGCC
>JADFQH010000294.1 GCA_022561895.1 Methanobacteriota archaeon
ATTCGCCCGCCCACAGAATTATAGTAGTCGTTGAGAGTCACTACACACTCGCGTGCGGGCTGGCGGCCAGCGCCGCGAGCGATGTGCAAACAGTTTCAACGACTACTATAGGAGGGTCGGAGGCGAAAACGGAGTATGGAGTTCGACCCCGACGCGACGGCACTGCTCGTCGTCGATATGCAAAACGGCTTCTGTCACGAAGAGGGCAGCCTCTATGCGCCCGCGAGCGAGAAGGCGATCGCTTCGGTAAAGGAGGTGATCGAATCGGCGCGCAGCGCGAGCGCACAGGTGATCTACACGCGCGACGTCCACCCGCCCGAACAGTTCGCCGAGGCCCATTACTACGACGAGTTCGAACGCTGGGGCGAACACGTCCTCGAAGGCTCGTGGGAGGCCGAGATCGTCGAGGAGCTCGAACCCCACGAAGGTGATCACGTCGTCGAGAAACACACCTACGACGCCTTCTACAACACCGAATTAGAGGGGTGGCTCCGCGCGCGTGGGATTTCCGACCTGCTTCTCTGTGGCACGCTCGCGAACGTCTGTGTGTTCCACACCGCCGGTAGCGCCGGCCTGCGGGACTTTCGACCCGTCGTGATCGAGGACGCATTGGGCTATATCGAGGAGAGTCATTTGAAATACGCCGTCGAGCATTCAAACTGGTTGTTCGGGGAGGCAGTCAGAAAGGACGAGATCGGATTCGAGGGACAGGGCAACTAACCAAGAGTATATACACGGAGAGGAGACAGATATTCACCGAGTTGGCACGGCGATTGAAATGAATAATCTCAAACAAGAGGAGATCGACGACTTGCGAGAGACGGTAGAAACGATTGAGACGCTGGCTGACGAGATTGAAACGCTGTGAGAAAAAATGACCGATGAATATGAGGACAACGACCCCGAATACGACATCGACTTCCGCGAAAATCCAGAACAGTATGAAATCGGACGCGGCGAAGAAGGCGTCTTCAAAGTCCAGCCCTACAAGGATGAGCTACTCGCGCTATGGACGTTCAAAACGCCCGATGAGGCCGAAGAGTCGGCAAAAACGATCTACGAGCAGTACGAAGAGTACCGCGAGAACGACGACTTTCCGGGTATGGATATGGCCCGCAAATACCTCCAGATGGGCTATACGCGCGCGATGCGCTATGCGAAGTATCCCGGCGGCCAGAAGTATCTCGATGGGGAGGAACGCGAACCGGAAGAGTGGGCCGACCCCGAGAAACGCGAGGCTGCGCTGATTTTCGAGGAACGCTTAGAGCGCGTTCGAGAGGACGCGGACTATCATGAGGCGAAAGAAACCCACCGCGAACGGTAGCTTACTGTTTTGGTCGGTGCTCGATCGCGGTGGCGATTCGCTCGGTCGCCCGGACCAGCCGATAGGCGAGATAGAAGGCAAAGACTGTCAGCAGACCACGTACACTAAGGGCAGCTGGAATCGCAAACGAACCGATCACCAGCAGGTATCCGACGAGCGCAACAACGAAAACGAGTATCACCGTTTTGTGCCGCCCAGAAAGCGAGGATGGAAAGTGCATATTCAGCCAAAATGATCCGTGAGTAATGGATTTTCTGGCCGTTTTCGGTCCGACTGGAAACGCCGTAGGCGGTCAATCACTTCGGAATAACCGATACGCACCCTGTCCGGTCGCCACCGGCGCGCGCCCGTCGGGCGTCTCGCTCTCGACGGTGATCTCGCTCACACCCACCGATCCGCCGGCGCGGATCACCTCGGCTGTGGCGGTCAGATCGTCGGTCGCCCGCTGGAGATAGTTCACGTTCAAACTGATCGTCGCTACGCCGCCCTCGAACGGGTTGTCGAGGGTCGTCCGCAGTGCGAGCCCGCCGGCGGTGTCGATCAGCGTCGCGGCAACACCCCCATGAATCTCCGGGCGTTCGGCAGCGCCGCCGGGCTGCGTGTTCGTGAGCTTGTCATCATAGGGAATCGACATGACGATGTGCCCCTCCTCCAAGGATTCGACTTCTGTACCGAGCCACGAGAGGAAATCGTGGTGCTCGTCGATATACTCCTGGAGGAACGAGCCGTTCTCGATGGGAAAGCCGGTCATACCCCCAGTGCAAGCGCCGAACGTTTGTACTCACCGGCTCGCCCGGATCCCGACTTCTACTCGCTCGCCCACCGAAAACTCGTGGTCCGGACGGACGAGTTTCGCACCCAGCGTCTCGCGCCCGGCGAACAACGAAATCCCGGTGATCGCCTCGCCGTTTATGAACACCCGAACCGGATTCCACGCGACGTCACGTCCGTCGGCGATCCCGACCGTTTCGCCGAGCAGTTCGATCGGCCCCGACGCACCGGCGAGCGCCCCGCCCCCATCGTAGTGGGATAGCCCGCCGTCGAGTGCGCTCTTACCCGAGTCGTCGGCGATCCCCGCGAAACGATCGCCGGGTGCGGGGTGGGCCGGCGAGTCGAGGACGACGAACGTCTCGCCGACTTCTCGTACTCGTCCGGTGCCGTCCCATTCCACCGGATCGACCTCGGTTTCGATCTCGATGGGAAGCGAGCCGGACGCCCGGTAGGGGTTCGCATCGGCGTCGCGGAACCCGAGGTGGATGTGGTTTCCGACCCACGGTGCAAAAAAGCCAGCACGCACGGGCTCGCCCAGCGAGTCGCCGATTTCGATACGATCGCCCGCCGAGACGGCGGGATCGACGTGGAGGATCCGGGCGACGTACTCGCCACAATCGATCAGAATCAGGTGATCGTTTTCGGGAGCATAGGGTTTGGGCGGGGCGCGCACAGTCCGAGTATCGATCACCTCGCCGGAAACGGGGCTGGGCGCGCCCGCCGTGGGATAGAGGTCGATCGCACAGCCCCGGTCGTGGGCCGGATACGGCGAGTTGTAGAGCGAAAAGCGGGGATACCGGCGGAGAAGTTCTTTCGAGAGCGTGACGGTCATTGTTCGGAGTTCGAGCGCGAGGGTTTATACTGTCGGTCATAACTACGTAGATCGGCAGTATAGGGATTATCGTAGCGTTTCATACTGCTCTTGCTCGCTCACCGATCGACGTGGAGGGTGTAACCGAAAGAAATCATCTGATTGGTGACGATAATCCCTATAGCAAAGACGGGCTGGAGATGCGCTGTCGGTCGGCAGATAGGCCACCGCTATTGGATTTCCAACGACCGACAGTATTAGCCCCATCGGCTTCTATCCACCCCATGCGCGTGCTTCGCGGGCGGGCGGCCTCGATCGAGGCGGACAGGAAGGTAACGCGAGAGTTGCTCGCCGTCGCTGGCGAAACGCGCGAGCCGGCGCTCAGAGTCTGGACGCCGGGCCGCCAGCTTGCCTTCGGCCGCCGGGACGCGAACGAACCGGGCTACGAGGAGGCCCGCCGGATCGCCGAAAACACGGGATTCCCGCCGGTCGAACGAAGCGTCGGCGGGCGGGCGGTCGCCTACACCGGAACGACGCTCGCGTTCGCCCGCGTGGTGCCGATCCTGGAATCGATCGACAGCATGCAGTTCGAGATCGTGTGCGTGAACGATGGCAGTGCAGACGACACGCTCGCCAAGCTCGTCGCCGTGTCGCATGCCGACCCCCGCGTACGCGTGATCGATCTGACCCGCAATTTCGGCAAGGAAGCGGCACTGACCGCCGGCCTGGACGACGCGCAGGGCGATGCCGTCATCCCCA
>JADFQH010000295.1:0-1514 GCA_022561895.1 Methanobacteriota archaeon
CGAGATCCGCGAGTGTGCGAGTGGCGATCTCGTAGAGCGGTTCGAGATCGATTTCGAGGCGGGTTACGTGTATACGGTGTTCGTGGTCGGCTACGTCGATCCCGAGCGCGCTCCCGAAAACGCGGTCGAGAACGCCTCGCTGCGCCTCGGAATTACCGAAGACGCGGTGCCCGGCGAGCGGTGAACTGGTCGTGAGTTCGCTCTACGGTCGATGGCAGACACGGCGTCACCCTACTGTAAGCGAGCGGAACGAACCGCTATTCTTACATTGATTACCTGTGATAGGGGGGACAATGGAGGCCGTTCTCTGGTACGTGCTCACCGGGACGCGCGGCGGGCCGAACCGTGTTCGGCTCCTGCGAGCAGTCGACGAACGGCCCCGGAACGCAAACCAGCTTGCTTCCGACCTCGAACTCGATTATACGACGATCCGCCATCACCTAGACGTGCTGGTAGAAAATGGGATGGTACAGAAAAGCGGGGGCGACTACGGCGCGGTGTATCTCACGACCGATCAGGTCGAACACCACTGGGACACCGTCGAACAGATCATCGAACAGGTGGACTAACTATGGACGAATTTGGGAAAGTGTATATCAGAACGCGGCAGAAAGGGGGACTGTAGATGGGTCCCTGGATAGAGGTGCTGTGTGCATCCGCGACCTCGATCCCCCTCCTTCAGCTACTGGTCACGGACGGAACCTGGAACCTCGCGCTTCAGGCCGATCAGCAGGAACTCTGGTCGACAATAGCACGGATCGTCACCGCGGCGAACGTTCTTCTGTTGGTCGGGCTGAGCTACATTTGGGGACGAAACTACCTTCAGATCCGCTCGAAGCACACGCTTGGCCTGTTCGTCTTCGGGCTGCTGTTGTTCTTCCGGAACTGCTGGGGCTTTTACATCTATCAGTTCGACCCCGTCCTCGCCGGCTGGTTCGCAAGCGAGGCCGTCCCGGAGATCGCCTGGCACGCCATGTTGTCGCTTCACGTCCTCGAGTTCGTCGCCCTGGTGTTTCTCGCGTGGGTCACGTGGGACTGACGAGGGAGCGTTCTCGAACCGTTCACCCGTCTTATTATCGTGTCCGAGTCCCTGTGCACACCAACTGTGCTACTCCAGAGTCATCTCGGATCACTCCGTATAACATAACCATACTGATATATTATTTTACTCGGCCGAATTTTGGAGAGAGTTCGGAAAATACTCTTTAAGTAACTTGTCGTTGGTTAGGACTGCGCCAACGCGCACACAACCATGCGAGAGAATCCAAGCAGACACGACGGAATGAGTGCATTTCGAGCGAACCAAGCCGAACAGAGCGGGATGAACGAAAAACAGTCGGGAAGCAGTTCGCGACGAAACTTCATGGCGGCCTCGGCGCTCATCGGAGCAGGGGCGTTCGGACTCGGCGGCCCAGTGGGGATGGCCGGGGCTGACGAAGACGACTACGACGACGACAACGGCGACGAAGAAGGGATGGACGACGGCGACGAGATGGACGGTGTGGAAGGAGACA
>JADFQH010000295.1:1527-3648 GCA_022561895.1 Methanobacteriota archaeon
TCCTGAACTTCGCACGAACCCTCGAACTCCTCGAAGCCGAGTTCTACCGCGAGGGACTCGACACGATCGGCGTCGACGGCATCCGATGTTCGAAGGTCGTTCGCAACCTCGGCACGCTACAGGACCGGGCGTTCGACGATCTGCGGGTCATCCAGGAACACGAGGAGATCCACGCGGACGTGCTCGCCGACACCATCGAGGATCTCGGCGGCGAACCCGTCGAGGGCCTGGAGTTCGACTTCGGCACCGCGACCGAAGACCCCATGGAGTTCCTCGCGCTCGCCGCTGAACTCGAAGCCACGGGTACTGCCGCCTACGCGGGCGCGGCCCCCGAAATCCAGAACGCCGACCTGATCCCGCCGGCACTGAGCATTCACTCGGTCGAGGCGCGCCACACCTCGTTCCTGAACGTGCTCAACGACGAGATCGGCTTCCCGAATGCGTTCGACGAGGCGCTTGCAATGGACGAGGTCCTCGAAATCGCGGGCCAGTTCATCGTCGAATAGAACGACGCTTCGGCCCTCCTGTTCATCACGATCGATTACCCAAGGTGCATGCAAAACATTTAAGTAGCTTTCGGTGTTACATGTAGTTAGGAAGCGGCGGGTCCTCTGGGATTTCTTTCGAGGGATACTCCCCCCGGAGCGCACTCACGCAGTCATACGATCATGCCCATGAAACAACGAACTTTCACTGACGAGTCAGAGACAGAACACGAACGAGAAGAAAGCGAAGAAACCGAATCGGAGCTCACCTGCCCCGAGTGTGGCGGACGGCTCCAGACGGACACCGAACACGGCGAGACGGTCTGTGCGGACTGCGGGCTCGTCGTCGAGGAGAACGAGATCGATCGCGGGCCGGAGTGGCGCGCCTTTGACTCCTCGGAGCGCGACAAAAAGAGCAGAGTTGGAGCACCAACGACCAACATGATGCACGATAAGGGGCTGTCGACGAACATCGGCTGGCAGAACAAGGACGCCTACGGCAACACCCTCTCCAATCGCCAGCGCCAGAAGATGCAGCGTCTGCGCACGTGGAACGAGCGATTCCGTACACGAAACTCGAAGGAGCGAAATCTGAAGCAGGCCCTCGGCGAAATCGACCGGATGTCCTCGGCGCTGGGTCTCCCGAAAAACGTTCGGGAAACCGCAAGCGTCATTTACCGGCGCGCCCTCGAAGAGGACCTCCTTCCGGGGCGCTCGATCGAAGGCGTCGCCACCGCGAGCCTCTATGCCGCTGCACGACAGGCTGGCACGCCTCGAAGCCTCGATGAGATCGTACAGGTCTCACGGATCGACCGGATGGAGCTGACCCGGACGTATCGCTACGTGGTCCGCGAACTCGGTCTCGAAGTCCAGCCCGCCGATCCCGAGAGCTACGTTCCACGCTTTGCCTCGGATCTCGATCTCTCGGACGAAGCAGAACACCGCGCGCGCGAGCTGCTCTCGAACGCAAAGAAGGCGGGCATCCACAGCGGAAAGTCCCCCGTTGGACTCGCCGCCGCATCCGTGTACGCCGCTGCGCTGCTGACCAACGAGAAGGTTACCCAAGCTGAGGTTAGCGAAGTCGCAAATATCAGTGAAGTCACGATCCGCAACCGATACAAGGAGCTCCTTCAGTCGGATGACACGAATCCGGCATCGGGTGCCGCAAGCGCCGAAGCCGCTGACTGAGTGTAGTCAGTTTATAGTAGTTCGTTGAGGGGTTTTGTTATAAGCCCCCTACCCACCTGTTATCAGTGAAACGATGTGTGCTAATGGAACTCAGGATACTAATATAACCCTGCGCCTGCTAACTCAGAACGCTCATGAAAAAGCAGGAGCTCATCCACCTTCACGGCCTGCTGGCAGAGGTTTCGAACCACTACGAGCAGAACGCGGGCACACCGAATTTCGAAGAGTACGAATCGCTCGGCGTACGGCCGACGTCGATTCATAAATCAAAAACCGATCACAAAGCGGCTGTGTTCGCTATTGCAACCGGAATAACGTCGGACATCGCCGAAGAGTCACAGGAAGCAGTCGCCGCACAGGCTGACTGAACGCCCGACTTCTCTCCAAACCATTACAGCTCGACCAGCGCTGCGGCTCTCGTTTGCGACTACACTCGACAGAACGTACT
>JADFQH010000024.1 GCA_022561895.1 Methanobacteriota archaeon
ACTCCGAAAGCGCTTCGTGGGTTCGAAGGCAACACAGGGAAGACGCTCGTCGCCCTCGCTGATCTCGAAAAAGACGTGCCCGCCCCGCCGGGTTTCGGGTGCGCTCGAAACCACTCCTTCGAGACGGTAGGCCCGACTGTCCTCGACTGTTTCGATCTCACCACTTTGCAGATGACCATCGGTCCCCTGATTCGTCCTGAAAAGCGCCCGACTCGCCACCGATTCGCCCTCGATCCCCTCGCTGACTCGCCGAACTGCGTCGGGATCGTCGCCGCGGACCCCATACAAAATCGGACAGGGCGTGTTCGGCATACAGACGAGGTCGCCGGTTTTTCTATCGACTGTATCCCACACCTCGGGATACTCGGCGTTCGCGGCGGTGAACACGGACTCCGGATCGATTTCTCTGAGCGTGCCCCACCGCTCTGACTCTCGGTAGGCGATCAGCTCGTCGGTCCATTCGGAGAAGGCGGCGTGCGCACCGACGGCGGCGAGCGCACCGATTCGCCCCCGTCCGCCGGACCATCCCTCGGATACGTACTCTGCCTCCTCAACGAGCGAGAGCGCCTCGTCGAGTTCGAGCTGCTCCCGAACCGCTTGTTGGGCGAAGTCGGCGACCGAATCCGGAACCGAATCGGGATCGTCCGGCGCGACGACGAGACCGGGTTGAGCGTTCGAGTCACTGACTTCCGCGAGGTCATCTATCAGATCCCGTGCGATCTCGAAGGCGAACTCGGGATGGCAGTCGGTATGCACGGCGAGTGCGGCGTTGCCCCGCGTTTTGTACTCAATAGCGGGGTTGAGCCGAACGAGAAGCAGTCGGTCGACGGTCGCTCCCTCGGCCGCGAGCGCGTCGGCGATCTCACGGGCGACGTAGGTCGTACACATCCCGCGCGTGCGCGAGTCTGAATCATCGATCCCGACGACAGTCATCGGTCTTCCCTATCGGGCGAGCTGGCTAACGGGTTTCGACTCGGCCTTGCCGTGATATATACGATAGAAAGGGGGCTGCGAAACGGCCGAAAGGACACCGTGGGCCGACACAACACATATATGGGTCGAATGACTTATATAGGAACATGTCCCGGTCTGCACTGGTCGGCAACGTGACCGCGATGCTCGATGATGCGGGCTTCGCCGTAAGCGACCGGTGTGCGAGTCGTCCAAAGAGCTTCGATTGCGCCGCCCGTCGCGGCGAGGACCTGATCCTCTTAAAGATCCTCGGCAACATCGACTGGTTCAACGGCGCGACCGGCGGGGAGATGCGCCGACTGGGCACCTATCTCAACGCCACGCCCTTCGTCATCGGGCTGCGGACCCGCGACGAGGAGCTCAAACCCGGCGTCGTCTACTTCCGTCACGGCGTTCCAGTGTTCAGTCCCGACACCGCGATGGATCTCTTTATCGAGAACGTCCCGCCGATGATCTATGCGGCCCCCGGCGGGCTGTACGTCAGCATCGACAGCGATATTCTGGCCGACGAACGCAAGAAACGCGACTGGAGTCTGGGTCAGCTCGCAACCGAACTCGGGGTTTCTCGCAGGACGGTTTCGAAATACGAGGATGGCATGAACGCCTCGATCGAGGTGGCAATGGCCTTAGAGGACCTCTTCGACGCCCCTCTCACGAGTCCCGTCGACGTGCTGGACGGTGCGGAGGCGGTCCGTGACGCCGAACCCACCCCCGAGGATCCCGCAGTCGAGCCGGAAGACATGGGGATCACCGCAGTGCTCACGAACGCGGGCTTCGAGGTCCATCCGACCGCCCGCGCACCGTTCAAGGCCGTCGGCGAGGACACGAACGCGGAAGAAGAGAGCGTTCTGACAGGCAACTCCGACTTTACCAAGACCGCCGAGAAACGCGCTCGGATCATGGGATCGCTCGGAAAAGTCACCCTCACTCGGTCGGTGTACTTCGTCGACAAAGCCCCCCGCGAGGAGGTCGAAGGAACGGCGATCGTCGAACGCGAGGAGGCCGAGTCGGTGCGCGACGGCGAAGAACTGAGAGAACTGATCCGCGAGCGGACCACCCCGCCCGAGGAACTAGCCTGACGATTCTTTTATCGGCCAGCTACAGAAGTAACGAACGTTCGTTACGATGCCGAACCGTAGGTCTCGTCGAGATACGCGACGATATCGTCGCTCTCGTGCATCCCCTCGACGTTGTGATCCGAATCGATGATCATCGGCACTTCGGTCTGACCGCTGATCTCTTCGACCTCGGTGCGTTCGGCGTGGCTGCTCGGCACGGAGTGTGAGTCGTACTCGACGCCGAGTTCGTCAAGCTTGCTTCTGACCTTCGCACAGAACGGACAGCCGTCGAGTTCGTAGAACTGAATCGGTGCCATCGTCGGTGGTAAGGTCCGGAGGGAAAAGAGCCTGCGGGAGGAGTGTTCACTCGACACACGACCGTCGGATACGACGATAGGTGCTGTCCGGACGATATTCGATACGGAACGGAGATCGGGTAGCAGTGTCAGGCAACAGCATAACGTGATTCGAAGCGCTACCATCGCCTATGGATCAACGAATCCTTGTCCCGTTCGACAAGTCGGAGCCGGCGGCGACCGCGCTCGATCGAGCGCTCGAACAGCACCCCGACGCGGAGATCACGGTGCTGCACGTCCTCGAAATGGACGAACTGGCCTATGGCGGCGGCGGGGCGGCCGCGGCCGAGAACGTCGAGGACGCGAGAAAAGAAGAGGCCGAAGAGCTGTTCGATGACGCCCAGAAACGCGCCGACGCATACGACGTGGCGCTATCGAGGGCGATCAAGACAGGGAATCCGGGGGAGGTGATCGTCGGGTACGCCGAAGAGAACGACATCGACAACATCATCATGGGCAGTCACGGCCGCTCGGGGCTGTCGGGCATTTTGGTCGGCAGTGTCGCAGAAACGGTAGTCCAGAGCTCGCCCGTAACCGTGACGATCGCACGATAAACAGGACGAACGCAATCAGTGAAGTGCCGCTTCGTCGGCGGCCCCGGAGGTGTCGGGACCGAAGAATTTTAGCAGGATAAGGACGGCGACGGAGATCGCACTCAGAGCGGCGATGACAGCGAACCCTCGGGCGTAGCCGATCTGGCCGTAGATATCGACGACCGCGCCGAGAAGCGGAAGGACGACGAGCGTGCCGGCACCGCCGATCCCGCCGATCCAGCCCGACGCCCCCCCAACGGCGTCCGGGACGTACTTCGGCACGAGTTCGAACACCGCTGCGTTCGCGACCCCCATGCCAGTTCCGAGGACCATCATGCCGACGACCGCGGGGATGAACGCCGTCGAGAACGTGACGATTCCCGCGCCGGCCACCATGATGGCGAAGCTGATGATGCCGACGTTCTCGCCGCCAAAGCGGTCGCTGAGACTACCTCCGGGAATCCTGATGAGCGAGCCGTAGACGACGAAGATCCCGGCGAGCAGACCGGCTGTCGAGAGCGTAAAGCCGTGAAAGAGGTTCCAGTAGGTCGGATACCACGTCGAGAGGGCGGTAAAGCCCCCACCGTACGAAACGGTGTAGAGAAAGACCAGCACCCACGTCCAGCGGTTCGCAGAGGAGTTCTTCAGCGAGTCCCACGTCCCGCCCGGCGGGAACACCTCTTGGCCGAGCTCTTTGGCCGCGTTTTCTGCATCCTCGTCGCTCATGTCATCTTCCCTGATGAACTGGAAATAATAGGGGTTCGCGCCGAAGATCGCATAGAGGACGGCCGCGACGATCATAAAGGCGAGCCAGCCCGCGTATGCGAGCGTCAGTCCCGCGGCCCCGATCGCAACGGGGATGAGGTAGTTCATCATCCCCGGTCCCATGTTCCCTGCGCCGCCGAAGAATCCCATCGCAAAGCCCTGTTTATCGGCGGGATACCAGTAGGAGCTCTGGGCGATGCCGACCGAAAAGGTCGCGCTGCCGGCCCCGGCCAGTATGCCGCAGATCAACAGCGGGACGTAGAGATGCGAGCCGAAGTCATCGGGGTAGTAGAGAAAGAGAATAACGACGAGCCCCGCGATTCCGACGATCGTGAGCCCGAAGAGGATCAGCAGCGGTTTTTTCCCGCCGATGTCGTCGACCCACGCGCCGAAGGGAACTCGAAGGAGGACCTTGCTGATGTGGGGCGAGGAGAGGAGTAATCCGAGGAGCGCACCCGAAATCCCCAGTGCTTCCTCGAAGGTCGGTCCGGCAACGCCGTAGAACACGATGGTCGTGAGACCGGCGAAAAACGCGAACGTTGCCATCGTCAGCCCGCGTTGCGGGCTTCCCGATACGTCGTGCTCGTCTCGAAGGTCGTCGTTCTCGGCCATCCGTCCCAACACTGCTTACTCCTCGCTCACGAAGCGTGTGCATGCACATGTAAGGGCCTAACCCGTGACCCCGTTCGCCGGTCGATTTCAAACGACTCGGCGTCTCAGAGCAACATGCCACTCGTCTGAACGTAAAAGTAGCCCACGAGCGCCGCCGCAAGCGCCCATTGGCCGAGGCGAACATTCCCACTATCGCCCATCGCGGCTTTGATAACCGGGTAGGCGATGATCCCCGCCGCGAGTCCGTTCGCGATGGAGTACGTAAGGGGCATCACAGTAATAGTAAGTCCACCCGAGACGGCCCACGCGGGGTCGTCCCAGTGGATATCGAGCACGCCCTGAAGCATGATGATCCCGACGACGACGAGCGCGAGATACGAGGCGTAGGCGGGGATCGCCGCGATCAGCGGGACCGCGACGATCGAGAGCAAAAAGAGCGCGCTCACGACGAGCGCTGTCAAACCAGTGCGCCCGCCCTCCTCGATCCCAGTTGAACTCTCGATAAACGTCGTCACCGTCGAGGTGCCGAGCATCGCACCTACCGTCGTGCCGATCGCGTCGGCCATCAGCGGCTTTTCGATCTCGGGCAGATCGCCCTCCTCGTCGAGAAAGCCGCCGAACTGCGAGACGCCAATGAGGGTTCCTGCGGTGTCGAAGAAATCGACGAAGAAGAAGGTGAACACGACGAGGGTGAACGTCAGGGGATCGATATCCGCGAGGCCGTCGATGAACGCACCTGCTAAGGGAGTAATGTCGTACTGGGGGCTTGCGAGCGTCTCAGGGGTGACGACGCCGCGCTCGAAGACGCCGACGAAGGTGAGCAGCCAGCCCGTAAGAGCAGTTCCGACGATACCGATGACGATCGCGCCCTTGATCCCGCGCGCCCAGAGGACGAACGTGGCGACGAGACCGATGACGCCCAGCCCCGCGACGGGGTTTGCGGCGACGTCGCCAAGAGTGACGAGCGTCGCCTCGTCGGCGACGACCAGCTGCATCTCCTGGAGGCCGATAAAGAGGAGAAAGATCCCGATCCCCGCGCCGACGGAGAATTTCACCGGTTCGGGAAACAGCTCGATAACGTATTTCCGTGCGCCGACGGCCGTGATGGCGATGAAGATCAGTCCTTCGACGAAGACGGCCGCCAGCGCGGTCTGCCACGGCACTCCGAGCCCGAGAACCACGGTAAAAGCGAAGAAGGCGTTTAGCCCCATGCCCGGCGCGAGCGCGAAGGGACGGCGGGCGTACAAGGCCATCACGAGGGTGGCGACGACGGCCGCGACGATGGTCGCGATGGCGATCATCTGCTGAACCTCTTGGGTACTATAGCCCTCGACCGTGATTGCTTCGGCGAGAATGGTTGGGTTGACCAGAATGATGTACGACATCGCGAGAAACGTCGTGATCCCGGCGATCAGTTCGGTTCGAACGTCGCTTCCCTGCTCCTCGACATCGAAGTACGCACGAAGGCGTTCACCGGTCCCCATGATACACGAGTGAGCATAGCGTCAGAGTCTTATTTAAGTATTCTTGTCCGCGTTCGAAGAATGTATGCACGAATTTGAATAGTATTGAAGATCGAGCCTATTCGAGATATGAGAGCGCTCCGACCGGTGCGTCGGTTCGCATACGAGCGCGCTCGATGCCCTCATCACCGGCTGCGATCAGCGCGAAGACGCCCCCGACACGAGCACCGGCTCCATCGGCGATATCGAGCAAGAGTTCCTGAGTCTCGCCCGACCGGATCAGGTCGTCGACGACGAGGACGGTGTCGCTCGCAGAAAGGGCCGACGCCGGCAGATAGTAGGTGAGTTCGATCCCCGAATCGAGCCGATCGCGGGCCTCGATGAACTCCTCGATCGCGGTCTCCTTTGACTTTTTCGCGTAGGCACACCGGGCGTCGAAGTATCGGGCCATCGCCGCCGCGAGGGTAATTCCGTCCGTGGCCGCCGTGAGCACCACGTCCGGGCGCTCGAACTCGAAGGATTCGGCGACGACCGGCGCGATGAGATCCAAGAAGGGTTGTGCGAACACGATCTTCGAGTTGTCGACGTAGCCCTCCGGATCGAGGGACGTTCGTGCATCGAGCTCCGCAGCGAGCGTGTCGTGACCGACACCGCCGATTACCTTGCGGGCGCGCTCCGTGCCGGGGAGGACGTGACCGTTTACGTACCGGTTGAGATCCCCCGCGGGCAGCCCAGTGAGATCCGCGAGTTCGTCATACGTCCGACTCTCTTTCAACATTCCGAGTACGGAGACCGCCTGTAGTTGGAGAGACGCCTTCTCGGCTCTGTTCATATCGGGAGGCCGGCCTACACGAACTTGAACATCCCGGATCTCTCGATAGAGGAAAATCACCACGGAAGCGGATACTACCGGTCGAGGAGATCGCTCGCGGTGAGCAGTGCCTCCAGTTCGATATCGTGGTCCGAGAGGAGTTGGCGTGCACCTTCCTCGCGGTCGACGACGACCAGCACGCGCTCGACGCGAGCGCCAGCCTCACGAAGTGCGGAAACGGCATCTGCGGCGCTTCTCCCCGTTGTGGCGATATCCTCGATAACGACGACCGTTTCGTCCGCTTCGATCTCTCCCTCGATCAAGTTACCCGTGCCGTACTCCTTCTGTTTCTTCCGGACGATGACGTACGGCCGGCCGGTTTCGACGCTCGTAACCGCCACGAGTGGGACCGCACCGAGTGCAACGCCCGCGAGCGCGGGTTCCTCGACACGTTCTGCGAAGGCCTTTGCAATCAACGAGAGACACCGGGGATCCGTCTCGAAGCGGTACTTATCGATGTAGTAGTCGCTCGTCCCACCGTGGGAGAGTTCGAACTCGCCGTACTGGATCGCATTCGCTCTGCGAAGCGCCTCGATGAGCTTCTGATCGGCCATACCCCGAGTCTCGCGGGCCGGGACAAAAACGGACCGGTGGCGGCGAGAAACCATATAATGGTAATACAAACCAACCAGTACCATCCAGGGGTTGAGTTTATGTCTCTGGAGTTCGTTCGGTAGAATGGAAACGGGGAGGAAGGAAAAATCGTAGCGCCCCGTCCAAGGTAATCACAATGGCAACCACAACACCGATCGAAGCGCTGTTCGATCTTCAGCGAACGTCGATAGAACAGGGTCAGCAGTCGTTCGAACAGGGAGTCGAGATGCAACGCCGGATGGTCGAGACGGCGACGAAAAGCGGGTTGAGCGCCCAGCGTTCGATGCAGCGGCAAGGTCTCGAAGTCGCCCGCCAGTGGATGGCGGTCTCGACCGGCGCGATGTGGAGTGGTGCTGACGGCGATCAGCGCGAGGAGCTAAACGAGCAGTTCGACTCGATCGCCGACGCACAGGACGAGGCGTGGGACGCAATCGAAGAAGGCGTCGAGGAGAGTCTCGATGCCTACGAGGAGCTTACCGAGCAGCAAAAGGAGTTCGTCGAGGAATCGATGGAGTCGCTTTCGGACGCGAGCGAGCAGGCGGAGGGGAGCGTGATCGAGATCTCGGAGCAGACCGAGGACGCCTACGAACAGAGCGCAGAAGCAGTGGGCGAGAGCGTTGAAGAGGCCGCAGCGCAGTTCGAAGAGGTCAGCGGGCTCGGCCAGACCTACGCCGAACGCCTGAACGAAGCGGGTATCGATAGCATCGAAGCGCTCGCGGACGCACAGACCGACGCCGTCGCGGAAGTCGCGGAGGTCTCGGAAGAGCAGGCCGAAGAGTGGATCGATCAGGCCGATCAGTAGGACGAATTCGAGTCTTCGATTTTTTAGGAGGTCAGCTTAGAAGACCATCGTTAGGAGTAGTACGAGAAATTTTATAAGATCTCCGGAGCGAAGCGAGCGAATCTCGACGAGGAAAAAGGGACACGGACACGATGGGAGTCCCGCGAACGCAGTGAGTGGCAGTCAGGAGCGCACGCGAGTGCAACGAGCGGGTGTGACGGGATTTGAACCTCAGTCGCAGCAAAGCTGCTCCCTGCTTCAAATCCCACGTGCCGGTTCACTCGTCGCTGCGCTCCTCGTTGTACGGGCACGATGGGATTTGAACCCACGACCGTCGGATTAGAAGTCCGACGCTCTTTCCGGACTGAGCTACGTGCCCTCAGAATCCCGTTTGCGGGCCGCGTTGAAAAGCTATCTGGATCGAAGCGAACCGCGAATGAACGTCGAGAGTGAGCGGTAACACCGAGCGACCAACGGGAATGAGGTGTTTTTTGGTGCAGATTTTGCCAGCGAGTGAACGAAGTGAACGAGTGCAGCAAAAGGTGCGTGTCAAAAACCATCTGAATCAGACCCAGCACACTTAACCACCACTCCCATCTATCCCCACTGAATGCGCGTCATCGGAACCGTCGGCATGCCCGGAAGCGGCAAGGGCGAGGTCGCCGCCGTCGCCCGTGAGGAAGAAATTCCCGTCGTCACGATGGGCGACGTAATCCGTCAAGAATCCCGAAATCGAGGACTCGATCCCGCGGACCACCACGGCGAGGTCGCACAGGCATTGCGCGAGGAGGACGGCCCGCTCGCCATCGCCGAGCGATCCCTGCCGCTGATCGAAGAGACCCTCGAAGACTACGAGACGATTCTCGTCGATGGGCTTCGCTCGGGTGTGGAAGCGGAACGCTTCGAGGAGCGCTTTGGCGAGGCGTTCACCCTCGTCGCCATTGAAGCACCGTTCGAACTCAGGGAAGAACGACTCGGAACCCGTGGACGGGACAACCCCGAAACCGAGGATCTGGCGACCCGCGACGAGCGCGAACTCGGCTTCGGGATGGGCGAGGCGATCGATCGTGCGGACATAATCATCGAGAACACCGACTCGCTTGAGGCGTTCCGCAAGCGGATCCGCAAGCTGCTTGCGGGCGAAAAAACGGAGCAGGAGGGGATAGAACGATGATCTACCGCATCGAAGCCTCGATCACGGTGCCAGTCGAGGACACGGAGGTCACCGACAGAGTCAAAGATGCCGTCACCAACCTGTTTCCGAACGCCGAACTCCGCTCGGAAGGAGGCAAGATCGTCGGGACGACCCACTCGCTCGATCAGTTTTCCGAACTACTGCATCGCCAGGCGATCCTCGACACCGCACGAAGCGAGTTCTTCCGTCGCCAGTCGGGATCCTACTTTTCGTTCTCGCTCAAGAAGCAGGCTGCGTTCCAGGGAGTGGTGAACTTCGCGGTCGGCGAGGAGAGCGAACTCGGCGAGATCGACGTAGAGGTGCGGGTGGATGATCCCGATGTGGACTCGTATATCGATCACGTCGCGCCGCCGACCGAAGAGGGACGGCCGATCGAGTCGTAGCGAATTAACTGACTCGATCAGGATTCGTCCGACAGCCATTCGAAGAGCAGTTCCTTCGTCGCTTCGCTGGTCCGGACACCGTCGTGATCCGCACCCTCCAGCGCGACGTTCTGTGCCCCGTCGAGTTCGGGGCTACTTGGCCGTGTTTGAAAGAAATTATCCTCGGTCCCGCGGATCGTATAGTAGGCGACGGAGCCGGGCGTCTCGTCCGGTTCGTTGAGTTCGTACAGCGCCTCGCCCGGTGTATCCGCACAGGCATGCGAGATAAACCCGCACACTCGCGTGGTTCCGGGACCGGCCGAACAGCCCGGCCCGCAGGTCCACGTACCGTGATTCGCGCCCGCAAGACCAACGACCGAGTGCGCCCATTCATACCGATCAGTCTCTTCCAACCAGTGTCTGATTCCCGTCACGCCGAGGCTGTGACCGACCAGATCGACGCGCTCCGTCCCCGTTTCCTCGCGGACGCTACCGACGAACGGATCGAGCTGTTCGGCCATGTCCGCGTGTGTGCTCGTTTCGCGCTCGAACGTGATCGACCAGAGCGCATCACCCCGATAGCCCCGCTCGAAAAGGGACTCGGCATGTTCGTCGAAATCACACGCGTCGCGGCCGTTGCCGTGGACGAACACGACCGGTCGCTGCGTAAGCCCCGACTCGGTTCCGTGATACGAGTGGCCGCCCCAGCCGCCGTAGCTTTCGTCAGTCTCGAACGGAAGCTCTGCACTGTTGGTTCGGCTGCCATTACAGACCGAGTCGCTCGTGGGCAGACCGGGATCGGGATCGTTGTCGCCCTCGTCGTCCGCACAGCCCGCGAGGGCGATCGAAGCGCCAGTTCCAGCGACTGCTTTCAGTAGATTACGCCGACGGAACGACCGCGGACCGCGGTTACGCTCCATAGTTACACCGGACTGACGGAGAACGATAGATCACTGGTTGCGTTCAGAACAGCCCACCCATCCCGCCGCCACCGCCGCCCTGGTTCTCCATCTGTTTCATCATCCGCTCCATATCCATGTTGCCTTGGCCCATCCCCTGGAACTGCTTTAAGGTGCGCTCCATCATCTTGTGTTGCTGGAGCAGCTCTCGAACTGTTTCCTCCTCCGTGCCCGACCCACGGGCGATCCGCTCGATCTGACTCTGGCCGATGGCGCGGGGGTGTTCCAGCTCTGTGTCAGTCATCGAGTCCATGATGAACTCGAAGCGCTGCAGGCGCTCTTGGGTGACGTCCATCGCGTCGTCGGGGAGCTGATCCATCAGCCCGCCGCCCAAGCCGGGAATCATATCCATGATCTGATCGAGCGGGCCCATCCGGTTCATCGCGTTCATCTGCTTTCGCATGTCGTGGAGCGTAAACGTCCCCGAAAGCATGTCCTCGGGGTTCCAGTCGTCTTCTTCGGCTTCGGTGTCGGCCATCGCGCGCTCGACGCGCTCGGTGAGTTGTTTGAGGTCGCCCATCCCCAACAGTCGAGAAATGAAGCCGTTGGGTTCGAAACGCTCGATGTCCTCTACCTCCTCGCCAGTTCCCAGAAAGGCGATCGTCGAATCGGTTTCGTTCACCGCAATGAGCGCCCCGCCACCCTTTGCGGTCCCGTCGAGTTTGGTGATCGCCACCCCTTGGATTCCGATGGACTCTTCGAACCGGCGGGCCTGCTCTTTCGCACCCTGGCCGATCGCGGCATCAAGTACGAGGAGGGATCGGTCGGGAGAAACGACACCCTCGATGGCTTCGATCTCATCGATTAGGTCGTCCTCTAAGGCGTGTCTCCCGGCAGTATCGACGATGTGGATGTCGGCGTCGGCCGTTGCTTCCATCCCCGCACGCGCGATCTCGATGGGGTCCTCGGCGTCAGGGTCACCGTAAAACTCGACCTCAGCGCGTTCGCACATCTGTTTTGCCTGATCGTACGCGCCGGGCCGGAACGTATCCGTCTGGATAACCGCGGGGCGAAGCCCCTTCTTCGAGAACCACCATGCCATTTTGGCTGCCGTCGTGGTCTTCCCCGAACCCTGCAATCCCGCGAGCATGATCGTCTGCTCTTCTAAGGGAAGGTTCGTCGAATCGCCCACTAAGGAAACGAGTTCCTCGTACACAATGCGCAAAACGTGATCACGGGCGGTCGTCCCGCCGGGCGGGTCCTCCTCTAATGCACGGGTCTTGATCGAATCGGAGAGCTCCATCACCAGCGAGACGTCGACATCGGCTTGGAGAAGCGAGCGTTGGATCTCCTTTACAACCGCCTGTACGTCCTCCTCGGTGAGTCGTGATTTCCCTCGGAGCTCATCAAGCGTGCCCCTGAGGGAGGTTCCGAGATCGTCGAGTACCATTTCCTCGAACTACGCGACCGAGGCGCTAAAGAGTTTGTCCGTTCGATTCCTGCGTATGACCGCGTTTCCCAACACCGCTCAGCCCGACCGCGATTGGTGGAGTGCGCTCTGGCCCGACCCCGAGAACACGCTCGAAACGCTCGGGATCGGCGGCTGTGACTCACTGGTCGATATCTGCTGTGGCGACGGCCTCTTTACTATCTCCGCCGCCGACCTCGTTTCCGGCCCGGTCTACGGCGTGGATCTCGATGGCGACCTGCTCTCGGCGCTCGACGCTCGCGCCGAGGACCGAATCGAAACGATCGAGGGAAACGCGATGGCTCTCCCCGACCTGCTTTCCGAACCCGTCGCGTGCGCGCTGCTCGCAAACACGCTGCACGGCGTGCCCGAGAAGACCCTACTCGCGGAGAAGATCGCCGCAGTGCTCGAACCCGGCGGCCGGTTCGTCGTCGTCAACTGGGTGGATGCAGCGCCGGAGAAGACTCTTGTTCTTGGCAAGCCACGCGGCCCGCCCGCGGAGTTACGGATGACGCCAGAGGAGACGATTGGGTCGGTCGAACCCGCGGGCTTTGCTGCCCGCGAGACACTTTCGGTCTCGCCGCACCACTACGCCGTGATTTTCGAGCGGGCGACGGCGATCCCAGAGAGCAGATAGTCGGCTAGTCACGACCCACGGACTATCCAACGAGTATTCAACTGCCGAATCACGATCGACCGAAGAGAGGGTGTCATAGAGCTATCCACACTCTCAGAGAGGCCGAGATGACAGATACAGGTGGAGAAGGTAGCGGAGTAGCATACTATTTCCTTGAGTGCTGTCAAAGCTTCGTGTTGACTACAGAGTGGACGCGTGACGACTACGATAGTGTTGTGCTGATAGAGAGTAAATCGACTGAACAACCTCTGGGGAGTTACCTGAGCGAAAATGATTTATCCATCGTCATAAAATCAGTCTCCGTGCAGATCGACTGTTCTGCCGTCGAACGGTTCCTCTCGTATGCTGACGGGGAGGTCTCATTGTCTCAGGTTTGGAATCACCCCGGATATGATGTCATCCGGGAGCATGCGGCTCTTCTCGGGCGGAAACCAACACGGGAAGATGTTTCTAGAGCAGTTGACGGCGAGCAGACCTCTTTTTCCGGCGTGGAGAATCTGACGGAGAACCGGGACCAGATAGTGCGACTCGTTGGACACGTTCAGTCTCGTGAATCCGAGTGGATCGACCAGATCGATAAACAGCTCCGACGAGTCACCCTCGATGCAGACGTGCCGAATGCGACGATCTATCTCGGTATCGGGTACGAAATTGGAATCGGTGTGAAGAGTGGGGCCTATATCAACCTGAACGAACCGCTGTTCCATCGTATGCCGCGCCAGTTACTCTATGCAGTCATTCACGAGAGTTCTCACGTTCTTCATGAGCGAGAGCACAATTCGATCAGCAGGCTTGGACCCAGACCGTTAGCGTCCAATGACCAGCAAGCTGTTTGGAATACAGTTTTTCATACTGAAGCGTACGCAACGTACGCGCCGCTCAGACTTCGCCAAGCCGACGGTAATATGGGTGAATGTGATCACCCGATGAGTGAGGATTATCGTGTCCTCTCCGATGAAACGCAGTTACGGGACCTTGTCGAAGAGTACGATTCGTTCCGTGAAACGATTCGTCAAGAATCAGTGTCGCACAAGGTCTTGTTCTCTCACCTGTTCGGTGGCTCACGATTGCCCTACCGGGTTGGGTGTGCCCTGATTAGGGAGGTCGAACGAATTGAAGGCTCAGACGCCGTTCAAGAAGCATTCTATGCTGACCCCGTGGATTTTCCTGAACAGTACGATTGGGCATTAGACAAATATCGAACGAATACCTGACAAAACCACCACTCTGCGATGGGATAGGACTTAGCACTAGGACTATCATCGTAGAGTTTATGTTGATTATGGAATAGACATCGTTGTATTCGCAGCTCTACACAGCGGCTGATTCACCGAAATTTCCTTGAAATATGCTTCCGTGGAAACCGTTGTATGATACCCTCCGAAGAGTGAAGACGATCCGCAGTCAGGACGTAATATGTTACGGACACGCACAGCGAACGAATCGAGGAATGGTGCCGCCGGGCGGATCGACACGGTTTTAGGTGAGTCCCGATGACGCCTCCGGACGTGGACGCGCTCGTCTTCGACGTGTTCGGCACGATCGTCGACTGGCGAAGCGGCGTGATCCGCGACGGCCAGAGACTCGACGAATCCAACAGGCTGGAGGTCGATTGGGCAGCGTTCGCCGACGCGTGGCGCGAGGAGTACCAGCCCTCGCTTGCCCGCGTCCGGAGGGGAGAGACACCGTGGCGAAACCTCGATTCGCTCCACCGCGAATCCCTCGAAAAGCTTCTCGATCGATTCGACATAGAGGGGTTGACCGACGAGGAAACTCACCAACTCAACCGCGTGTGGCACCGGCTCGACCCGTGGCCCGACGCCATCCCCGGTCTCAACCGACTTCGTTCTGAGTACCTCGTTGCCCCGCTGTCGAACGGCCACGTGCGACTCCTCACGAACATGGCAAAGCGGGCCGGTCTCCCGTGGGACCTGATCCTCTCGGCCGAACTCTCGGGTCACTACAAGCCCGACGAGGAGGCGTATCTGACTGCTGTTGACCTCTTAGACCTCCAGCCCGAGGAGGTCATGATGGTCGCGGCTCACGAGCGGGATCTGGACGCAAGCAGCAAAGTAGGACTCAAAACCGCATACGTCCACCGACCCCTAGAATGGGGTCCCGAGCAAGCCAGGGACATCGAGAAACCGAACGGGTCGGCGTACGATATCGTGGCTGAGGACCTCGTTGACCTCGCCGAGCAGTTCGGTTCCGAACCGATGATCTGATCAGCTTGATCAGGGGATCGAAACGGTGATCAACTCGACGCGATACGCGGCGAGAGGACGTACTCGACGGAGCCGTGCCCGCTAGCGATCTCATACTGTAGTTCAATCGGCAGTTCGTTTCCGAGGGACAGTCGGACCGCAGAATCACGGGGGATCGGCCTGTTGATAGCCGATAGATAGTCGAGTGAGAACAGTGATCGCGCTGAGCCGGGGGTCAGTTCTATGAGATCGTCGTCCGAAAGCGCGAGCGAAACGTCGTCGGTGTCGCCCTCGGCCTCGACGTAAAACGGCTTCTCTCCCTCAGTCATCCCGATAGCGAGGTGATCCGCGACCATATCCGACGCCCGAATGAAGCGGTCGACCTCCTCGGTCCGTACGACGACCGTCCCCGAATACTCGAAGTCGAAGTTCGACGGATCGGGTGGCGACCGGATCGAGTCAGGATCGATGAGCGCCATCCTGTATTCGAGTTCGCCAACGGCGACGTGGAGTTTCCGGGTTTCGTCGTCAAGCGTGAACGTCACCAGTTGGTCGCGCTCAGCCACACCCAGTACGTCGCTCAGTCGTTCGAGATTCACTCCGATCAGACCGCCGTTTGCCGAATACGTATTGAAGGCGGCCGAATCCACATCGAGCGTGACCGAGGCGACGAGCGCCGGATCAGCTGCCATGATGTGAATTCCGTCTTCACCGAGATGGATTCGGCACTCCTCAACGAGAGCATAGACGGTCTCGATTACTTTCCGTGCCGTTTCAGCTTTCAAGCGCGCTCTGAAAGACGGATTCGATACCTCGGTAGCCGTGGATCGGGTCTCTGACTCACTCATCGTTGTTCTTCGTCACCTCCTTTACCGGCATGAACATAGTACTTTTGTCACTTCCACTAGTGATACTCTATATTAGGTTATGTTTATAACAGTGCATTACATTTCATAACTTGATATAGATTATGTCCAGTGCTCAGCGAGATCGTGGAATCCTCAGCCCGGCGGATCGGGCGTATCTCCGCGGCGAGACGGAGCTGGCAAGTACACAGTCCGAACGGAATACGCGTGCGCGGATTCGAGAGCGGATCTACGATTCGCTTCTCGATCTCGAACTCCTCGTCGAGTTTCTCTCCGATCACGACCGCGAACTGATCTTCGAGAAACGTTTTGAGGACGCGGGCACGGAAGCGTTCGACGCACTGGTGTCCTCGATCGCCTTCCTCTATGAGGGAATCGGCGAGACGGATCTGTCGTTCGAGACGGTTCTGAGAGAGGGGATCAACGTCGCGGAGGCCAAAAACGACCGTGCTGCAACGGTCGGTCTCGAACTGACCTTTCAGTCGCTTACCACAGAACAGCTCCGGCACAAACTCGAACGACGAGAATCGTTATCGCTAACCGAGATCGCGTATCTGCACGCGAGCGACGAGATCCGGGCGGACGAACTCGTTCGGTATTTCGAAGACGCGAAAGAATCACACAGGGAAATCGACGACGGTCGGATTCAGTCGAAAGTAACCGAGTTCTAATCGGCGATACATCGCGTCCTATTCGGATCCGGTTCAGTGATCGCTCTCGTGTGGGTTCAGCGTCGTGCCGTAGTTCTCGGCGTGTTCGGTGTACTCGATGAACCGCGGCGCGTCGGGATCGAAGGGTCGTTCGAGTGATTCGAAGGCCTTCTTCTTATCCCAGCCCTGAAGCTTGCCGATCGCGCTCTTGTCCTCTAAATCGTGGTAGTCGAGATCCTCTTTCGTCAGTTCCCACGCATTCATGCCGGTTTCGGTGCGGACGATCACGCTCGAATACTCGTCGCTCGAACCCACCGATCCCACGGTGAGGTCCGCACAGAACCCCGTGAAATCGGCACACTCGTCACACCCCTTCAAAGTAGCGTCGTGGAAATTCGTCACGTCCTCTTCGAGAATCAGTTCGCCATCGTGATCGTAGACGATCATGTCCCCGTGTAGCACGTCCATCTTCCCGATCTCTTCGGTACCTATCCCCCGTTTCTCCTCCAACTGCTCGCCGATCAGGCGGTGATAATTAAAGTTCTTCGTACACATCAGGGCAATCGTGTAGTCGATGGCCCGGACCCCCGCCTCGACCGCTTGAAGACAGAGCGACGCATGCGTCTCGGCCGGGGTGGCGATCGAGACGATGGCGATGTCCTCTCGAGCGAACAGTTCATCGGCCGAGGCGTAAACCCGGTCGAGGTTCCA
>JADFQH010000025.1:0-5180 GCA_022561895.1 Methanobacteriota archaeon
CGTAGTCGTAAAATCCCGTCCCGGTCTTCTTCCCGAGCTCCTCGTTTTCGACCTTTTCGACGAGGGTGGGCGAGGGTTCGTAGGCATCGCCTAAGACCTCGTGCATGTACTCCAGAACGTGATAGCCCACGTCGATTCCCACCTGATCGGCGAGTTCGAAACTACCCATCGGCAGGCCCATGTCGAACTTCGTCGTCGAGTCGACGGCCTCGACGCTTGCGACGCCGTCGTGGACGATCCAGCCCGCCTCGTTCATCAGTGGGACGAGCACGCGGTTGACGATGAAGCCCGGCGAGGTCGAGGGTCGTCTCGTCGGTGTGCGCTCCGGAGATCACCTCGACGAGGGGCATCCGAATCGGGGGGTTGAAAAAGTGCATCCCACAGAAGCGCTCGGGGCGTTCCGTAACCTCCGAGAGCTCCGTGATCGAAAGCGAGGAGGTATTAGTCGCAAAGATCGCTTCCTCGGGTGCGTACTGTTCGACCTCGCCGTAGACCTCCTTTTTGATCTCCATCTGTTCCGGCACTGCTTCGATGAGGAAATCAGTCGAGGAGACGGCCTTCTCCATGTCGACGACAGGGGTCACTCGATCGAGGGCGGCGTCCGCTTCCTCCTCGCTCATCTGGCCCTGTTCTGCGAGTTTGCCGAGGCTCCACTCGATCGACTCGTAGCCGTTCTGGACGAACTCCTCTTTTATATCGCGCATATACACGTCGTAGCCCGCGATCGCGGCGACCTCCGCGATCCCGTGGCCCATGTTGCCCGCACCGAGAACCGTGATGGTGTTGATCTCCTCTAACTCCATACCTGCCAGTGTGATTGGGACCCGTTTCAACGTTTCCCTCTCCGAGATTAACAACTCAAGAGCAGTTTATCACTGGCATCGAACGGGTGTGATCGCGGACGGAGCGGTCGCCATCGGATCCGCTGCGCTGGGTGAAAAGGCTAGCCCACTCGGAAGCGTCGGAATCCGCAGTTCCAAACGTTGCCCGCATTCCCGATCACCGATGAATTCCGAGGGCTTTCGTACACCGGCTTCGTACCGATCTCAATGACAGCGGCTGATGACGCACTCACACACCTGCGCGAGGACCCCGTGATGGCGCGGCTGATCGAGAAACACGACCCTTACATCGAACCCGAGTGGGAGGTCGAGTTCGAACGACTCGTCGTATCAGTAATCAACCAGTCGATCTCGACGGCCGCCGCGAACGCGGTACAGAAACGGGTGTACGCACTCTTTGACGGCCCGATCACACCCGAAGCGGTGCTGGCCGCAAACGACACTGAACTCGCAGAAGCCGGCCTCGGAAAACAGAAAACCGAGTACCTCAACAACGCCGCAGAAGCGTTTCTCGAACGCGACTACTCCAGGGAGTCGCTTTCTGAGCACTCCGACGAGGAGGTGATCGAGGCGCTCAGCGAGATCCGCGGGGTCGGCGAGTGGACGGCAAGAATGTACCTACTTTTCGTTCTCGAACGCGAGGACGTCCTCCCACTGGGGGATCTCGCGGTTCGCCGGGGGATCGAACAGCTGTACAACGACGGTGACGAGCTTTCACGAGCCGAAATGCGAGAGATCGCAGAAGCATGGCGGCCCTATCGTTCGGCGGCGACGAAGTACATCTGGGCCGAGTACGAATCCGAGGGCTGACGCTATTCGAGCTGTTCTTCTTCCTCTTCTTCCTCTTCTTTGTCGGGATCGTAGTCCTCCGCCTCCGCGCGGCGGCGAACGTCGACCTGGTAGTGTTCGAGGATATCCCGGCCCAACAGGAGGGCGTAGTCCATATGGCTCCGGTCCTCGATGCTCGCGGTGACGGTGTGCTGGTTGCCCGCGACCCCGACGACGAGGTCGACGACTGGCCGGGATCGGCTGGATTTCGAGCTACCGGAGCGTACTCGCGTGATGGATTTGATCGGGCCGGCTCCGATCTCGGCAGCTAATCCAGTATCGATGCTGGTTCGCGCTGCCCCGGTATCGGATTTGGCGATCACGGTCTCGCTGCCGCTGGTCCCGCTTACGTGGACCTCCTCGGTGTAGCCGATAGTGGCGACCTCGCCGGTGGTGGTGTCCGCTCCCACCGGCATGGCTGTGGGTCGTGAGTCGTCCAAGGTCGCCGAGAGATCGTGAACGCGCTCAGTATCAACCTCGCCGCCGCCGAGTTCGATCGCGAGCTGGGCGATGTATGGCGCGGGGCTGACGTTCGAGGCACGGTAGAGTCCCCGAAAGCCCGCCGTAGGGTTGACTTCGAGAACGAACCAGCCCTCATCACCCTCGATGAGGTCGACGCCCGCGTAATCGAGCCCGATTACGTCGGTGGCTTTCGTCGCCATCTCGACGGCCTCGTCGGGAAGTCTGTCGGTTGCGTTCTCGACATCGCCTCCCAAAGCGACGTTCGTCCGCCAGTCGTTTTCGGGGGCGTAACGGTTCATCGCGCCGACGATCCGGCCACCGACGACGTACACCCGGAGATCGCGGTGGCGCTCGCCGTCGCGCTCGATGAGCTCCTGGAGGAACGCCTGTCGGTTGCCGACACGCGGGTTGACCGTCTCGTCGGGCCCGATCTTCCACGTCCCCCCGCCGTGCGTGCCGATGGCGGTCTTGTAGACGACTTCCTCGCTGAACTCGCCGCGACCCTCGTTCAATCGTCGGTTATCGAGTGCGAGCAGCGCGTTCGGCACGGGGACGCCGGCGTCGGCGAGCGTCACGCCAGTCGCGAACTTGTGGAGGGCGGTGAGCGTCGCCTGCGGGCGGTTGAGCATCGGGCGAAGCGAGTCGTAGGTCGTTGCGAGCCCGAGTTCCTCGCTCGGGTGACCCGTGTTCGAAAGGAGCAGTCGGTTCGCGATCACGTCGACATCGGGTTCGAGATGAACACCCTCCGAATCGATCTCGATCGCGCTGTTTTCCTGTCTGAGCCACTCGCCGCGGTGGCCGAGATCCTCGATCGCATTGAGAATCGCTTTCGTCTCCTTGCTGCTGTGTAGGCTCAACACCCCGACGCGGACACTCCCTGTTTCCATATTCCGAAAACTCACGGTGAGTCCAAAAACGTTGCCTCTGCAGGCGGGTGGGAGGGTTATTATAGATCGAGGGCACAGAAGCAGTCATGACCGACTCGCTCTCCCCGTTCGTGTACAGCGGGGGGACGGTTGCGCCCGGCGAGACCGCGAACATCCGCTACACCGTCAGCGAGACCTACCTCGGTGACCCGGTCAGAATCCCCGTCACGATCGTCAACGGCAACAAACCCGGCCCGACGGCGTGTCTCACTGCCGCGACCCACGGCGACGAACTGAACGGCATCGAGGTCGTCCGCGCGGTCGCCTACGAGTGGGATCACGCGGACCTTCACGGCACGATCGTCTGCCTGCCTGTACTCAACGTCCCCGGATTCCTCGCCCAGCAGCGCTATCTGCCCATTCTCGACCGCGACCTGAACCGCTCCTTTCCCGGCTACGAGTCCGGAACGAGCGCCCGGCGGATGGCTCATCGCATCTACACCAACTTCATCGAGCCGTGCGATTTCGTCCTCGATTTTCACACCTCGACGCGCGGGCGCAACAACATGCTTCACGTCCGGGCGAACATGGAAAACCCGGACGTCGAACGACTCGCGCGCGCCTTCGCCTCGAACGTCATAATCGCCGGGCAGGGCCCCGAGGGAACGCTTCGCCGGGAGGCGAGCGACGACGGAATTCCCGCAGTAACCATTGAAATGGGCGGGGCCCACCAGTTCCAACGGGACCTGATCGACGAAGCCCTCAGCGGAACCGAGAGCGTTTTCGCCGAGTACGGGCTTCGTCCCCGAACGAAAGTCCGATGGCCGGGCTGGCGAACCGTCATTCAGGACGATCTCGAAAAGACATGGATCCGGGCGGATTCGGGCGGCATCGTCGATATGCACCACCGTCGAGGTGCGCTCGTCCGCGAGGACGAGGCGGTCTGTACGATCACCAACCCCTTCATGACCCAGAAGGACATCGTCAAAGCGCCCTTTACCGGCCTTCTGGTGGGCGTGCTCGAAAATCCGGTCGTCTATCCGGGCAACCCGATCTGCCATCTGGTCGAACTCGACGAGGAGATCAGGCATATCGTCGAAGCGCGCCATCTGGCCGGGGAATAATCCCTCGGTCCGACTCAAAGCACGCGATCTCGTCAGGCACAAAGCACCGTACTGGGCTATCGGTGACGCGGAGCACGTTACCGACGCCGTCTTGCTTCACTCGACTGCGTCGTTTCTCGACGAGGAACTCGGAGCGGAGAGCCGCGAGGAGTGGCTGTCCGCCGCTCGCGAGGATCGAGAGTGACCGACGTACCGGCGTTCGACGCGCTGAAACGCGGTCACGTTGTTCTCCCCCCTGTCCGTTCACCGAACACGACGACGCAACGAGACCATGAGTTGTCGTGAACAACGCATCCCATCCCTTCGATCACTATCAGTACGTCGCGATGGGGCTCATAGGGATTATCGTAGCCAGCCGGACATTTCGATCCCCCTCCGATGGCGGAGTCTCTCGGTCCGTCGGTAAACATCTATGAACTCCCACGATAATCCCTATAGGGTGCAGGCTTGTAATTCCTTTACTTTCGTCCAGGCATGCTCTGCAGCGACTAAGTCTGCTTGAGATGGGTCTGAAAATAACGTTGAAAACGGCTCTCGATTGAGTCGATTTTCAGAAATATTGGCTCTGTCGAACCGCACTGTGAATTCTGTTGTGCCCTCCACTCTATCAAGTATGAGTTTCTTTATTCGGTATATAATTCCAGAGTCCTCATCAAGGTCAATATCAGTAACTGTTCCAACGAAGGGACCATCTGCATACGTTGCTCCTTCAAGTTGATCCTGTAAGTACAGTTCTTGTTCTTGCGCAGAACGCACTCTTCTCCATCGTCTTTTATGAAACCATCGAACGACACCTATAATCGCACCAAGAATGATAACGAGTGAGCTGATAATTGTGGCAAGGTCAATCAAGAGAAGCTGCATACCTACTTTATGTACGAGGCTCATACGAGCACGCCTCTGTTCGCCCTGACTTGCGTACCACAAGTTACTATCGAAATGATCTTACGGAATCTGCTATGCTCGCGGGTTCCGCTCGGAAAATGCGGCGGCCGGGAGTTGAACCCAGTCGTGTGGTTAGCGGTCGCGCACAGCCAAACCACCACCACCCCCCCCCA
>JADFQH010000025.1:5190-16847 GCA_022561895.1 Methanobacteriota archaeon
CTAGACCACCGGCGCTCATTGTATTCGCGCCGTAGATCGCGGAACTCCGTTCCGCTCACCACCGGCGCAAGCTCACTCCGTTCGCTTGCGCCGTGGATCGCAGTTCCTTCGGAACTGCTCACCACCGGCGCTCTGTATCGAATCGGATGAAAGAACTCCGATCCGGTAACGAACGCAGCGTACACCACAGTATCGCCGCCCCGGTTAAGGACCTTACTGTTTCTTTCGCACCACCGCATAGCAGTTCCCGCTCGAAACCTCGCAGGATTCGAGGACGAGCTCGCTCTCTTCGATCTCGCCTTCGAACTCCTCGGGCGAGTAGATGTGGTAGAATCGAGGAACCGTCTCACCACCGGGAAGCGTCCAATCGACGGTCGTATCGAACCCTTCCTTTTCCTCGAATCGGTCGTGAGCCGTACTCCACGCGCTCACCAGCGCCCGGCCATCGGGTGCGAGCACGCGGGCCACCTCGTCTAAACTTTGCATTCTCGTCTCGCGATCTCGCAGGTGGTGGATCGTCGCAACGTAGATCGTGAGGTCAGTTCGAGAAGAACGGATCGGTAGGGTTGCGGCGTCGCCCTGAACGAGATCGGCGCTGAACCCTCGCTCTCCGGTGCGCTCGTGCGCTTCGAAGAGCAGCCCGCGGCTCACGTCCACGCCGACGACCCGCTCGGTTCGCTTCGCGAGAAGCTCCGTGTGTCTGCCGTTCGCACAGCCGATGTCGAGCGCCAGCGTTCCCGATCGCCCATCGAGGAACGCCTCGACCTCGGGCCACGCGTACTCGCGGGTCTTCGCGAAATGGCTCGCGATCCGGTCGTAAGTCTCGCGGACGCGCCGCGGTTCGTCCATGAACCCGTATTCTGCAAGCGAGGGTAAACCCCCTACGATGGTGGATCAGATAACGAGAACGATAGTGTAGGCGATTGTGCCGAGGATCGTCGCGTGTTTCGCGCCCGCCCGCACGCTCGCCTCGCCCATCCGTCCGGCGACGTAACCCGATAGCACCCCCTGAATCACGAGCGCATGCCCGAAGACGAGGCTGTAGGCGTCGGTCTCGACCCCGCCGAAGTTCGCACCGACATCCTGGAGATCCGCCGTGGGTTCTGGAAGGCTCGGGATCAGCACGTTGTTGAGAACGAGGATAATAAGGGCAAACACGAAAAACGAGAGGTAGATCACGACGAGATACGTGATCAGCTCCCCCTCGCGGTCGCGTTCGAGTCTGCGCTCTGCCCGCCCTTGCTGTGCTGCGATCCGGAGGACGGGCGCGAGTCGCCCGCTCGCGTTCGCGGCGTTCGTCACGAGCACCACCATCCGAGTGACTGAAACGGTCTTGACTCGTCGTTCGAACCGCCAGAGCGCGCTTTCGAGATCAGCACCCCACTCGATATCCCGCCAGACCCGATCGAACTCCGGGGAGAGCGATCCGAGCTCCCCCTGTCGAACTCGATTGACGCTGTCGGTGATCGAAACGCCAGCCTCGTTGATGCTCGCGAGCCGAGCGAGAACGTCGGGCAGCGCCGCTTCGATCCGGCCAATCCGGCGCTCGCGCACCATCGCGAGGAGGGCGTAGCTCCCGAGGACGAACAGCCCCGACTGGATGAGCACGTCATCGAGATGAGCCACGCCGAGATCACCTCCTGAGAGCGGCCCCCAGAGACGAACGAGCGCAACGAGGGCCGCGAGCGGAGCGGTCAGATACAGCAGTCGTTCCGGGCGCTCGGTCAGGGTTTCTATGGGGGACGAAACCCGCTCGAAAACGGCGCGATAGCGCGTATAGAACGCGAGCCGATCCTCGTTTGCGGTTCGAACCGTTCCGCCGTCTGAACGGATTCGCGGTCGCTTTCTGACGTTTATCGTCCCGCCGACGGCGATCTCCGTATCTGGCCCGATCGTTCCGGGTCGAAGGGGTTCTGCAAGCGTCGAGAGATAGATAACGAACATGAGATTCAACAGCGGGAGGACGAGATAGACGAGCAACTGGAGCGACGGGAGCGTCTCATCCAGCGTCAGCCCGATCACGACGAGGATCGTCAGCAGAAACAGCGGCCCGGCGACGAGCGTGGTCACGTACACCTCCGCGAGCGTTGCAAACTGCGTGAGCAGGCGCTGTTGTTTCGCTTCCGCATCGTTCTGGTAGCGCTCGTGTTGGGCTTCGAGAAACGCCGGAAGCTCCTGTCCGCTTTTGAGAACGCTCACCGTGTTCGTGAGGAACTCCTCGAACTCCTCGCTCGGGGTTCGTTTCGCGGTTCGTTCGAGTGCGGAAAGGAGATCCGCCCCGACGAGATCCATCTCGCGGACCGTCAGCGAGATCTCGACTGCGGTTTCGCCGTAGACGGCCTCGTTCTCGGCGAACACGCTCAATACGTCCGGAAACGCCATCCCGCTTCGAGAGAGCGCGTACAGAAACGCGACGGTCCGGGGCATCGTCGCGTCGATTCGCCGCCCGCGCGCCGTGGCGATGTGGGCGGGCCACCACCAGCGAAACCAGTACGTCGAGATGCCACAGACGATCCCCAACCAGCCACCGGCGACGGCCGCCGTTACGAGTCGGGCTGTCGAGTCGAAGCCGGCCCACGCGAGCAAAATCGAGGACGAGAAGCCGATGATGATGGCTCCGGAGACCACCATACTGAAGCTGTAGACGAGAGTGAACGCCGCGTACTGTCGGTAGCCGTCCGGAACGTGTGCGGATTCGAGGACCCGCTCTCGTCGCTGCCGATCCCGATCGACGAGATCGCCCGCCAGCCCGCTTACAACTCGGGTCGTCAGTCGGGATCGGCGCGTCGAGGCGAAAACGGCGAGCCAACAGCCCACCACCAGCGCCAGCATACCTATCGAGTTCATCCACGCTCCCCGATCCGCTCGCGGGCGGTCTCCGGATCGGCGTAGTAGGCGTTGACGAGTCCGCTAAACCGGCGGAAATCGGTGATCTCGTTCGCAGAAAGCGTTTCGAGGAACTCTTTTCGACGATCGAGTTCGCTTCGGAGTTCGCTCTGACTCCAGCCCTCCGCTTTCCGGATCGAGTCGGTAACCCGCCCGTCGTTTCGTTCGAACGAATCGGTTTCGGGCCGCCAGCGATACGCTCGCGAGTAATCGAGTTCACCGGTTCGCCCATCGATACCGTCGATTTCGGCGATCGTTTCGGTTCGCCGCACCCGCTCGTCACCTACCCGAGTGAGCGTCTGAATACAGAGCACGTCGAGGCTCTGGATCATCGCCCGCGGGACGTTGATCGGCTCGTTTTCGAGCCTGTTGATCACCGTTTGAACGCTGTCGGCGTGCATCGTCGAATACGTGGTGTGGCCCGTGTTCATCGCCTGGAATAACGTAATGGCTTCCTCTCCCCTGACTTCGCCGACGATGATGTACTCGGGGCGGTGACGAAGCGCCGAGCGAAGCAGGTCGTACATCGTGATGCTCGCGCCGTCACGTGCGCCCTCGCGGGTGATGCTCGACAGCCAGTTTTCGTGCTGGAGGGTGAGTTCGCGGGTGTCCTCGATGGTGAGCACCTTCGCGCGCGGCGGGATGAACATCGAGACGGCGTTCATCGCGGTTGTCTTCCCGCTTGCCGTGCCGCCCGCAAAGAGCAGTGACTTGTTGTGCTCGATGGCGAGCCAGAGATACGCCATCTGTTCTGCACTAACGGTTCCGTACCTGATAAGATCGATCGGCGTCATCGGCTCCTCGGCGTACTTGCGGATGGTGTAGGCCGAGCCGCGAGGGGTCACTTCCCGGCCGAGCGCGAGCTCCGCGCGCGAACCGTCGGGAAGGGTGGTCTCCGTCACCGGGTCGCCCACGCTGACGTGCCTCCCTGATTGCTGAGCCAGCCGAACGACGAAGGAGTCGAGTTCGGCTTCCGAAAACACGATGTTCGTCTCGATGTCGGTGTACTCGTCGTGATAGACGAAGAGGGGAATGTCGTAGCCATCACAGGAGATGTCCTCGACGTGTGGATCGCAGATGAGCGGGTCGATCTTCCCGTAGCCGCGAAACGCCCGCCTGAGATAGTAGAACAGCCGATGAAAACTTCGTGTCCCGATCTCGACGCCGTAGGTTTCGAGCTGGTCAGTAAGCTCCTCCCGCAGAACGGCGTCGGGATCGTCGCCCGCGTCCTCCCGATGGATGAGTGGGGTTCTGATCCCCTCGGTGAGGAGTTCGAGCAGCCGGCGCTCGAACCCGTCGAGTTCGGGGGTAACGACGTGGTAGCGGTGTTCGTTCCCGACCGGATCGTGATTGATCGAGACGAACGCAAACGGCGGGTCGACCCAGTAGCGTTCTCGCTCCTCACAGCCCGGTAGTCCGCCGAACTCCGTGAGGGGGCCGTTTTTCGGGTTGTACTCGCCGGATTCGACCGTCGACCCGCCCAACACACCGAGCGCTCGTCGGATCGAACGAACACCGGGTGGTGAGGGTCGTGCCATGGTCGCGCGATTCTATCAGTTTATCGTATATGTCCGGGAACCTTAAACTATCGGCCGTTGGAGGGGACGGCGTTACGTTCTTGCCTTCGCGGTTCGTACGATCTCATGACCGATGAGGCGCGACTACTTTACGCTCGATGTGCGGGGGATCGACTGGGTCGAGGCCGGTGGCACACCAGCGACGCCGACGGTCGTCATCGACTTTCAGGGTCCAGCCGACGAACTCGAAACGCGCCTAACCGGGTTCGACGGCAAGCTCCTCACCGCGGGACAGACCGACGTTGCACTCAGGCTCCAGGGCGATCTCGACGAGGAAGGGACAACGGGCGTCGTGAGCGTCACGAATCGTGTCACCGGGGATTTCGTCCTCGAACTGAACGAGGAGGCAGGAGACGTTCTTCGATTCATCCGTGCGGCGCGCGCCTACGGCAACGAGGCCGACTCCGACGAGCGATATCAGGTCACCATCTTCAGCGAGGGCGAGGAGCTACTCACCTACGACAAATCGACGTTTCTCGTCTACGACCGGGAGGGGAACCTGCTTCGCCAGCACAGCCTCATCCCAAGCGGCGTCGAACTCTGATACGGACTGTTGTCGGCAATGACCGGTGATCGCCGACCCCACCACTGGCGATCGCCGGTACCCAGTGACAACAGTCCGTATGAGGGCGAATCACACTGACTGCTCTCCCGGAGGGCGACCGACAGTATATATGACTGCCAGCGAAATCCAGGGTATATGATTCGGTTCGGAACCGCGGGTATTCGCGGCCCGGCTCGCGATCGCGTGACGCCGGCCGTCTGTCTCGCCGTCGGACAGGCGGTCGGGAGCGAGGGTCTGACCGTCGTGCTCGGACGAGACGGGCGCAAAACGGGACCTGCGCTGTTCGATGCGATGGCCGCCGGTCTCGAAAGCGCAGGGGCGAGCGTTATCAAGCTCGGTGTCGTCCCCACCCCGACAGTAGCCTTCGCCTCGCGGGGTCGGTACGGCGTCATGTTGACGGCATCTCACAACCCGCCCGCCGACAACGGGATCAAGCTCTTCTCCGATGGAATCGAGTTCGACCGGGAGGCAGAGTCGACCGTCGAAGCGGCGCTCGACGCCGGGACGAATCCGACGAACTGGGATGCGTGGGGCGATTCGAGCGGGGATGAAATCCTCGGACGGTACAGACGGGCGATCGTCGAGTACGCCCGCGGGTTCGGCGAGCGTGCGAACGGATTAGCGATCGCCGTCGATTGTGGCAACGGGATGGCGAGTCTCGCGACACCGCAGATATGTTCGAGCCTTGGCGCAACGGTGACGACGCTGAACGCGAACGTGGATGGTCATTTTCCGGGCCGGGGGAGCAAGCCAACCCCCGAAACGCTTTCGGATCTGCGGGCGTTCGTCGCGGCGGGCCCCTCCGATCTCGGGATCGGGCACGACGGCGATGCGGACCGGATCGTGATCGTCGATTCCTCGGGCAACGTCGTTCACGAAGACACCATACTCGCTGTTCTCGCGGAACGGTACGTCCGCGGGTTCGCGGGAGCTGACCCGGTCGTGGTGACGACGCCGAACGCCTCAGCAAGAATCGACGAGCGCGTCGAGGTGGCGGGCGGGCGGGTCGAGCGGGTTCGTCTGGGGGCGCTCCACGAGGGGATCGCCCGCGTCCGCGAGTCGGGCGGCGAGGTCGTTTTCGCCGCAGAGCCGTGGAAACATATCCATCCTGAGTTCGGGGGATGGATCGACGGTGTGGCGAGCGCGGCCGTTCTCACACGACTGGTCGCCGAAGCGGAGGGGATCGATCCGTTGAAAGCGCCGGTCACGGAGCGACCGTACAGAAAGGTCGCCGTCGACTGTCCGGATGAGCGAAAGGAGGCGACGATGGCTCGACTCGAAGGCGAGTTACGCGAGCGATTTCCCGAGACGACTGTCACGACTGATCACGGCGTGCGCGTCGAGTGGGACGATGGCTCGTGGCTCCTCGTTCGGCCGAGCGGGACCGAGCCGTACGTCAGACTCTACATCGAAAGCGAGCGGATCGAGCGATTGGAGCGGGAGGCGACGGACACGATCGAGTCGGCGGTTTCCGAGTGAGCGTGAGCGGATAAACTCTCGCCGGTCGGCCCCTTCTTCGTCCGTTGTGCCGGAACACTCTGTCAGAGCGGGCCGTCAGTATATCAGCCACGCTCCCGTATGCGGGGTATGGAGACCGAGGATCTGATTCAGGCCGCCCGCGAGATCCGGGCACAAGCACACGTCCCCTACTCCGAGTACCGCGTCGGAGCGGCGATCGAAACCGTCGACGGCACGGTTTTCAGTGGCTGTAACATCGAGAACGCGAACTACTCCAATAGCCTTCATGCAGAAGAGGTCGCCATCGCGCAGGCGATCTCTACTGGTCATCGCAACTTTTCGAGGATCGCCGTCAGCTCCGATCGACTCGACGGCGTCACGCCCTGTGGGATGTGCAGACAGACGCTGTCTGAGTTCTGTGAGGCGGATTTTCTCGTGATCTGTGATCTGGGCGAAGAGCACGACGAGTACACCCTCGGCGAACTCCTCCCGAATACGATCACCGAGGAGACGTTGAAGTAGTGGTAATCTCCCGAACCAAGCTCGAATATACCATCGGACAGAACGGTTGATACATTCGCCGGCGGCCGTCCCCGGCGACAGCGTATCAAAGCCTCTGTCCGTTGGTATACTACCGGAATATAAAGAGGGCGCTACGTCAAGCATAACGAAAAAGATCTGTTCGCACTTGATTACTGATTGTAGGGTTCGCGTTCGATCCGATAGGTGAGAGTAGACGAGCCTGTGCCTGCGCTCATGGTCGAGAAGCAGGCCGCCGTGATACCCTACGAACTGGGTCTCGACATGCCCCGGTTTTGGTCGAACGGATGGATTTTAGACGGACGCGAACCCATGCGTGCTATGACTTGTCCGTATCTCGAATACAGAGCCGAATCGGCCGAAAACTCCTTCGACACTGCACGCGCACACTGTGCGATTACAGAAGAGTTTGTCCAGCCGATGCGCGCGGATATCTGTAACGATCGCTACGATCTGGGTCACGAACGCGACTGTGAGATCTACCGCGACCACGAACGCGACGGGGACGAGAGATGAGCTATCAGGATTTTCTCGACAACGAGGCGCTACTCGTTACCGTCGCGCCCACCGGCGGCGTCCACGGCAAGGAATCGCATCCAGACCTGCCCGAGACGCCCGCGGAAATCGCAGAAACCGCCGCCGCGTGCGAAGACGCTGGAGCCTCGGTAATTCATCTCCATGCCCGCAAAGAGAACGGCGAGCGTGCCTTTTCGCGCGATCGGTTTCAGGAGCTGACCGAAGCGGTGCGCGAGGCGACTGATATGGTGATCCAGCACTCGACCGGCGGAACGGGCGTCCCGCTCGAAGAGCGGTTGAACCCGCTTCGAACGGATCCCGCGCCCGAGATGGCTTCGCTCGATATGGGACCCCTGAATCGATACAAACACCTGACGAGCGAGAACCCGCGGGGTATGGTGGACGCGCTGTACGAAGGAATGCGCGAGCGAGGAATCAAGCCGGAGATGGAGGTGTTCAATCCCGGCCATCTGAACGAAGTACGAGAGTTCCTTGACCGCGCGGATGTCGCCGAGCCTCCGTATCTCGGCGTGCTCTTTGGCGGCGGGACGCTCACCCCGGCCCACCCGCGAAATCTGCTGAACGTCGTCGACAACCTGCCCGATGGCGCGCGATTCAACACGCTCGCGACGGGACCGCATCAACTGCCACTGACAACGATGGGGATTCTCCTCGGCGGGCATGTGCGAGTGGGTTTCGAGGACAACCTCTACTTCAGGAAGGGCGAGTTAGCGGAGAGCAACGCCCAGCTCGTCGAGCGCGCTCGACGGATCGCAGAACTGTTGGGTCGGCCCGTCGCCACCCCCGAAGAGGCACGCCAGATCCTCGAAATCGGATAACCCGGCTATCCTGTCGGTCGTAAGTCAGTGTCCGCCGGTCGCTGACCGTTCCGGCGTCCGGTGGACAGACAGCTACGACCGACAGTATATTTGCCGTCCGCCCGCAAACCCGTGGGATATGCCAGTTGACGACAGCGAGGACCCGAACGAGGAGATCCAGTATCATATCGAGGTCGGACCTGAGGACGTCGCCTCTACAGTGCTCCTGCCGGGGAATCCAGAGCGCGTCGAGAAGATCGCGGAGTTTTGGAGTGAGTGGGAACAAAAGGGACAACATCGGGAGTATCGAACCCTGACCGGAGAGTACGAAACAACACCGATTTCAGTCACCTCGACGGGGATCGGCGGACCATCCGCGGCGATCGCGGTCGAGGAACTCGCGCACGTGGGTGTGGAAACGTTCATCCGCGTCGGCTCGTGTGGCGCGATTCAGGAAGGGATGGACGTCGGCGATCTCGTGATCACCACTGGAGCAGTGCGCCAGGAGGGCACGAGCGACGAGTACGTCCGCGAGGACTACCCCGCGAGTGCGGACTACGAGGTCGTCTGTGCGCTCGTCGCCGCAGCAGAACGATTGGGATACGAGTATCACACCGGAATTACGATGAGCGCCGATTCCTTCTATGCGGGGCAAGGGCGGCCGGGTTTTGAGGGTTTCGAGGCGGCGGGAAGCACGGAGTTGGTCGAAGAATTACAGGAGGCGAACGTCAAAAACATCGAGATGGAAGCAAGCGCGATCCTCACGATCGCGAACGTGTATGGCTTGCGCGCGGGCGCGATCTGTTCTGTCTACGCCAATCGAGTGACCGGCGAATTTCGGACTGAGGGGGAGCGCCGAGCGGGCGAGACCGCGTCGCTTGCGGTGGCGCTACTGGCGCGGATGGACGAGGTGAAAGCGGAAGCCGGCGCTGAGCGGTGGCATGCGGGGCTGAGTTTGGAGTAGCCTCCGAAAGAAAAATCACTCTACGACCAGCTCCGCACCACACTCCGGGCAAACGAGACCACCCTCGGGCGCGATTTGCATATCGGCGTGGCTACACTCCGGACACGCAACCACTCTATCGTCCAACACTGGTATGCGGGAAATCCGTACGTCCTCGCTGTCGGGAGGAGCACCCAACGCGAACGCAATCACCTCGCTGTTCGAGTCGTTTTTCCCGGATTGAAACTCGCCGGGCGCAAACCGGATCGCCTCGTTTTTACTGACCCTGATCTCTCCCTCTCTCAAATCAAACGTCGCCGTTCCTTCGAGTATCAGAAACACCTCCTCTTGATCCATGTGGGTGTGAACCGACCCGCTGAATCGTTCGCCGGGGTCGAGGACGTAGTACGTGATCGCAACATCAGAGGTGTTCAGCGGATCGGATAGCGAACGCCGGTCCGCGTGAATTTCGGTGTCGAACGTACCGGGAGCGATGTCGTCAATCGAGATCTTTTGCATGTCCCAGAATGTAAGTCGTATGGTAAAAAAGATTCAGACCATTGAGGGCGATATACACAGCCGTGGTGACTCTTGATCTGTTTGGACTGTAGAAATTCTTCGAGAATACAATACTGGAGGTTGCGGACGCGGCGAGCGGAGCGAGCCGCGCTTTTTGGAGGAGATTTTTGCGAGGGGTTGAGCGAACGAGCGAAGCGAGCGAGCGATTCCCCGAAGTAAAAAGGTCCGTCTATAGATACGGCCACGCGCGTTTCGCACGACCGACCGACGAAACGTCCTTGATCCAGCGGGCCGCGACGGTCTTTTTCAGCGTCTCGGCTCCAATCCAGCCGAACGTATTGATCGGCATGCCTTGAACGTTGTGGGCAACGGCCTCATCCCCGATCGAAATAAGCGTTCCTTTATCAGTGAAGGTCCACGTCTTCAGGGGGCGGCCCTCGCTCGCACGCGCGATGTTGTCGCCGACGTGCTCTGCGGCCTGCCAGGCGGCCTGTGCGGTCGGCGGGGCGGGCATCTCGCCCTGATCGATGATCGCCGAATCGCCGATCGCAAAGACGCGCTCGTCGTCGGTCTGGAACGTCGACTCGCAGACGACGCGGTTGTGCTCCTTTTCGACGTTCGCGTTCCCCAAACACTCCCGGCCGGTGATGCCGCCGGTCCAGACGAACACGTCGTACTCGAGTGGTTCGCCCTCGTCGAAGTGGATCGTGCTCTCGTCGGCTTCGGTGATCGGATCGTCGGTGAGGATCTCGATTTCGGCATCGAGCAGGCGTTTTTTCACCGCACCCTGTAGCTCGGGGTCCTGTCCGGGCATGATCTCCGGGAGGGCTTCGATGAGCGTAATCTCGATCGGCGCGTTGTGTTTGTCCCGAAACTCCGCGACCTCGCCCGCGCTCTGAATCCCCGAGAGTCCTGCCCCGCCGATGGCGACCTGTGCTGGTTCGTCGCGAGTGGCGTCTCGTGCGGCCGTTTTGACCGCGTCGTGAATCTCGAGTGCGTCGTCGAGACTTTTGAGCGTCAGCGAGTGCTCGGAAAGGCCGGGGATTCCATAATAAGCGGTGTCGGAGCCAAGGGCAACGAGCACGTAGTCGTACTCGATTTCGGTGCCGTCGTCGAGCGAGACGCTTCGCTCGTCAGTGTCGAGACCCGTCACGCTGCCCTCGATAAACCGCGTCGAGGGCGATTTGATCTCCTCGACGGGGATCGCGATGTGCTCGCGGACCGAGGGATCGCGGATCACGCGGTGGGACTCGTGCAAAACGAGGTGATAGTCGGTGTCCGAGATCCACGTGATCTGTGCGTCACTCAGCTCGTTTTCGAGTTCGGGAATGGCTCCAGCACCGGCATACCCCGCCCCGAGTACGACGACCTGCTCTGTCATATCAGCCCCTCTGCGAGCCACCGATACAAAGGTGTTGAAACCCCCTCAGGGCTGCCAGATGTTGACAATCGTCGCTTCTCGGTCGTGGAACAGTACTCACAGAAAATCGCCATACACAGCACGGGTCCGAGTTCAGTGCTGGGATTCGCCGACCGGCGCTTCCATCCCGTCGATCCGCAGGATGAGGATGTTGTTCGTGTCGTCCTTGCCGTCTACGGTCCCCTCGATAACGAGCTTCGAGAGCGGTGTTGGCCCAACAGTGACGGAATCGCCGTCGTGATATTCCCTGACCGAGCCTTGAATGTGGATCTCCGCCCGGCAGAGTTCGGGATGATGAACGCTCGAAAGGTCGATCTCTTCGATGTTTACGTCGTCCATACTCTCGCCGTTGTGCTGGAGCGGGACCGAGGCACGCTGGAGGCGCTGCTGCTCGCGCCGGTGCCGCGGGAGGCCA
>JADFQH010000296.1 GCA_022561895.1 Methanobacteriota archaeon
CCTTGCCGATGCCGGTGTATCCTTGGTTCAACGACATGAGCTCCCACCGCTCAGTCTGACGCGAAACGCCATCAAGCGATCAACCGAAACCCAACGAGACTCAAATCTGAAGCGGAACGCCATCACACGATCACACCATCAATGGAGGCCCAGAGATGAAGTTTGGAATCTTCACCATCGTTCCCTGGCACGAGAGCAAAGGGCAACAGCAGTCTCTCGACGAAGCTCTGGAACAGATCGAACTTGCCGACCGCCTTGGCGTCGACGAGGTCTGGCTGGGAGAGCATCGTTTCTCCCGTCATGGTCTGCTATCGGGCATCTGGTCCTTCGCCGGCATGGTTGCCGGCCGGAACGCGGCGGAGGATCTACAATGAGTGATGCAGAACATTCGGGCGAGTTCGAGCCAGTAGATGTGTTTCAGACCACTGAGATGGATCTCAGAGGCGGGGCCGACGACTGCTATAAATGTTCGACCTGTGACAGCGAGTGTCCGGTCGCCGCGGTCGACGACGAGTTTCCCGGCCCCAAGTTCCAGGGACCCGAACAGTGGCGTCTGAAACGAAAGGGCGATCACGATATCGACGACTCGGTGATGTCCTGTTCGAACTGTATGCGTTGTGATTCGGCCTGTCCCTCCGAAGTTCCGCTTTCCCAGATGCACAACACCGCACGCGGGAACTACGTCGAAAAGGGGATGGAGAAACTCTCGCGCGAGTACATCCGAAACAGAATCCTCTCGAACTACGGCACCCTCGCGTGGTTCGGCAGCAAGGTCCCTCGACTGACCAACGCGGTAATGGGCAGTTCGCTGGTCCAAAAAGTCAACGAGAAGGTCATGGGGATCACCGCCGAACGGGAGTTCCCCGAGTTCGCAGAACAGACCTTTCGAGAGTGGTGGGAAGAGCGAGGTGGCAACGCCACCTCGAAAAAGCGAGCGGGCGAAGCGCGAGGAGCGAGGGGCCCTCCGTGTCCCTCGGACCATGCGAGCGGGCCGGAGGCCCGCGAGGAGATGGAGCGAGGTGACGCGCAGGGACAGAACGACCAAAAGCGCGTCGCCTACTTCCACGGCTGCTATTCGAACTACAACACCCCCGAGGTCGGCAAGGCGATGGTCCGGGTGTTCGAGTCCTTTGGCTACGAGGTGCTGGTCCCACCCCAGAAATGTTCGGGTACGCCGATGTTCGCAAACGGCATGCTCTCGGATGCGCGGCGCGCCGCCGAGACGAACGTCGACGAACTCTCTGCGGCGATCGACGATGGCGCGGATATCATCGCCTCGTGTACCTCCTGTTCGCTCTCGCTCCGCCAGGAATACCCCGAGCTGTTCGATCTCGAGGGAATCAAGGACGTCTCGGCCCGCACCTACGAGGCGCTCGAATATCTCCGCATTCACGAGGATCTCGCGGGCGCACTCGAAGGAAACGAGATCGAGCCCGAACGCTTTGCGTACCACGCGCCGTGTCACGCACGCAATCAGGGGCTCGCGGGCCAGGCGATCGAGCTACTCGATCACGTCGAGGGCGCGGAGGCAAGAGATGTCGGCGATTCTTGCTCAGGTATCTCTGGAACGTATGGCTGGAAAGAAGAGAAGTACGACGTTTCGATGAAGATCGGCGCGGAGATGTTCCACCACATGGAGGACGCACAGCCCGACGCGGGGATGACCGAGTGCCCGACCTGTGCGATGCAGATGGAACACGGGACGGGCTACGAGATCCGCCATCCGCTCGAAGTCATCGATGAGGCTTTGGTCGATTAGTCCCGGTCGTCCCACCAGTCGAGCCACGCAAAGAGCGGGCCAGAAAGTCCCTCGGAGCTGACTCTGAGTGTTCCGTCGAATCGAACAGTTGCCGGCTGACTCTCGCCGAACTCCGTTGGAACATCGATTTCGAGATCCTCCACGGTGAGCTCGATCGTTTCATCGCGCGCGAGATTTCGGTCGATGACCGAGTCGGCGGTGTCGAGCCACGTTGTCGACTCTTCTTTCTCTCGTTCCGTCGTATCGGCGTCGCTCATACCCAATGTACGGGACTGGGGGCTACTGTAGTTTCCTCTGTACGGTTCCCCCAAGAACGTCAGACCGCGGCGTCCTCTGTGTAATCCAACGAATCGCTGTAGTGATCGAGCGCGAGGACGACGGCGATTCCGACGAGCGTCGCCGCGACGACCGCTGCGATGAGGGGGCCCGTCCAGACGGCGGTCGCGTCTGCGGCCTCCTCGACGGGTAATCGGAGGGCACCGACCATCAGTCCAACGAGGAATCCGAGCGTCGCCATTCGGTTGCGTTCGAGTGCGCGCTTTACGATCCGGGCCATCGTGAGCAAGCCGACGAGCGCGCCGGCCATGAACACGGCAACGGGCACGCCGGGATCGAGGACCGCATCCACCGATCCGCCCCGGATGAGCGCGATGAGTCCGTCGATCAACCCGGTGAGCGCATCGAGCATGTACTGGTACTGCCCGAGGATGTAGAGAAACGCCGCGCCCGAGATCCCCGGCAAGACCATCGCGGAGATGGCGATCGCGCCGGCGAAAAAGACGAGAAGCAAGCTCGCCTCGCCGCCGGATTCGGCCGCGCCGCTGACGAGGAAGGCGAGGATCGCCCCCACGAGGAGCGCGCCGATCCGTCCCGCGGTGTCGACGTCGGTCACCCGGTAGATGACGATCGCCGAGGCGGCGATCAGCCCGAAGAAAAAGCCGTTTAGAACGGCGGGAAACGCCTCGAAAGCGGCGGTGATGAGTTGTGACATGAGCAGAAAGGCGGTCCCGATCCCCGCCCCGAGGACGAACAAGAACGGGATATCCATCCCGATGAGATCCTCGCGGAACTCGTTTCGGCCGTCGGCGCTCGCGAGCGCCGGGATCGAAACGAGGATTCGCGGGTCGAGCGCGGCGATGGCGGCGATCAGCCGGTCGTAGATCCCCGCGATGAGCGCGATCGTTCCCCCGGAAACGCCGGGAACGATATCGGCCGCGCCCATACAGACTCCTTTCAGGTAGATCGAGAGCCACTCGCGCATTGGTGGGGGTTCTCTACGGACGGGCAAAACCACTCCGATCAATCAGTCCGACTCCTCCAGATCGTCGTCTGCTGTCTCGGCTTCGTCCGTAGCGGTCTCGTCTTCGGTCTCATCCCCTTCGGGTGTCTCTTCCTCTACGGTCTCGTCGTCAGTGATTTCGTCCTCACCATTGCTGATTACCTCCTCTTCGCTCTCGTCAGTCTCACGGGTTTCTCCCTCCGCATCCCCGCCGGTTTCTTCAGCTTCATCGTCGTTCGTTCCCTCGATTTCTGTGACTTCGACAGTCTCGCCCTCGTAGATCGCCTCCTCGACCGTTAGGGTTTTCCTCCCCTCCGGGGTGAAGATGATCCCGTACTCAGTTTCGACTCCGTAGATGCGTCTCTGCACCGCGCCGACCGCTCTAATAACCGGGAAAGCTCATCAACGACTGGGACCACGCCCGATTCGGGCGTTGGTGCATGAATCGTAGGTCTGATGCGATCAACGGGCCAGGCCCTCGCGATGTGAGAGGTAGATGGGCCACGATCTCGGTATGAGGTCGAGAGTACATCCCAAGTA
>JADFQH010000297.1 GCA_022561895.1 Methanobacteriota archaeon
CCGCAATGTTCGATCCCCACTCCCGGCCCGTATCGGAAACGTACGAAGGCTTTTCGGGGTCGTCGTTTCCGGAGTCGACCGAGAGATACGCTTCTCCCGTCAGATCGTACGTTTCAATGTCGTACTCGCCGCGCCACATGTCGAGGTTGTGATGCGGGGAGAGCGGACTACCGTGCGGGCAGATCGTCGTTACGTCCGCGTGTTCCCGAAAGCGAGCGAGGTTTCGTCCGAAACGCTCGTGAGCCGCCTCGAAATCCCCGCGCGTTTTTACCAGATCCTCGTAATGATAGCCGATCTCGTGACCGAGCGCCGAGACCTCGGCGCAGGTTTCGGGGCTGAACGTCGAGGTTCTGAAGTAGTAGGTCGTCGGAACGTCGCGCTCTGCTTCCGTCCTCGCCATCGACCGGGCTGTTCCGACCTTCCGATCGACATCGTGGCGAACGATGGCGTACGGAGCGTCGTGTTCGGAGCACGTAACGTACTCGTCAACTGTATAAAATGTATACCCGTTGTCGAGTGCAGCGTCGAGGAGCCGCCCGTAGTGATCAAAGGTAAAATCGCGGATATTCATTCAGTTTCTATATCCCATAACCGCAGCCGGGGATATATATATGTGTCCACTAACTGACCGTAGCGGTTCGTTACTGATACCGCCCAGTAAACCCGTCTAACCGGGTGATACACACGTCAATCGTGCAATATGAAGGCGTTAAGACCGGATTATGGTCCAACAAGTCCGACAGGATTCAGTTGAGCCAGTCGTCACGCATCTCGCCGGCCTCCTCCGAGAGATACACGCGCGCTTCGGGGTGTTGGTCCGCATCCTGAACGAGTTCGCCGTTGTTGCGGCGCTCTTCGAGCTGGTCCTTTGCACTCTCGCGTTCCGTACCGCCGATGACCGACACGGCATCGAGCAACAGCTGTTCGGGGACGCCCGAGCCGACCCCGCCGCCGACGCTCGTTCCCATGCCACCCTGTGGTTCGTCCGCGTCCGGATCGCTCCCGCCGATAACGTCCCCAATCACGTCGACGTACGCCCGCAGGTCGGTCGTCTCGCTGAGTTCGTCGTGCCACCGAGCGGGAAAGATGCTTACTCGGTCGTTCCCGATCCAGTAGAGCGCTTCGTCGTCGACCCACGTCTCCTCGTCGACGCTCCGATTTTCGACCGCACTCGTCACCTCGCCCGCTTCGAAGGGGACCATGTCGTCGTTGGCGATCGCCTCGTCGTAGGCGTCGAGCATCTCCCTGCTTACACCCTGTTCGTTGAGGTGATGTCGTTCGATCAGGGAGACGAAATCCCTCGTCAGCAGCTTTTCCCCGCGCTGTCGTGCCTCCTCTAGGACCTGTTCGCTTGTCTCGCCCATCGTCCGACGATAGGAGCGAGCCGCGAATAAAACCACTGCCAGCAACCGAACTCGGGCGACAGCCTGATGGTCCCTTAGGAACAGGGTAGGGCTGACAGTCCCACCAGAAGCCGGCGCTTCGCGCCGGCCGCGGGACCGAAGGTCCCGCGAGTATCCACTTGACCGTTGCGCTGTCGCCAGCTCACAACGTCCTCGTCCTACGGACTCAGACGTTGGCGATCTCGCGGGAAGAGAACGGCTTCGCGGATGTTGCCCAGATCGAGCATCGTCATTACGAGGCGCTCGACGCCGTAGGCCCAGCCCGCGTGCGGGGGCATTCCGTACTTGAACATCTTCGTGTAGTACTCGAACTGCTCGGGATCGAGCCCCTGTGCCTCGAACCCGGAGACGAGGTTTTCGTACCTGTGTTCGCGCTGTCCGCCCGAGACGAGCTCCATGCGCGGGTGCATCAGGTCGAACCCCTTCGAGAGTTCGCCGTCCTCGTAGTCCTGGATGTAGAAGGGCTTGATCTCGCTCGGCCAATCGGTGACGAAGTAGTGACCGCCAATATCGTCCCCCAGCGCTTTCTCGGCCTCGGTTGAGAGGTCGTCGCCCCAGACCAGCTGCTCGTCGAGTTCGCCGGTCGCGTTGATCCGTTCGATCGCCTCCTCGTACGTGAGCCGGGGAAAACCCTCGTCGGGAACCGAAAAGTCGTCGTATCCCAGTAGTGCTAACTGCTGCTGGCAGTTCTCGGCGACTCCCTCGTACGCTGCTAAGAGAGTCGCTTCACAGGCGTCCATCGCCTCCTCGTGATCGATGAACGCACTTTCAAAATCGATCATCGTCGCCTCGTTCAGGTGCCGGGGCGTGTTGTGCTCCTCGGCCCGAAATATAGGACCGATCTCGAAAACCCGCTCCAGACCGCTGCCGACCATCAGCTGTTTGAATAACTGCGGGGATTGGTTCATAAATGCCTCCTTACCGAAGTAGGTGATCGGGAACAGCTCCGTGCCGCCCTCGGTTCCCGTTGCGACGATCTTCGGCGTATTGACCTCCGTACAGCCCATCTCGCGGAAGCTTTCCCTCACTGCGCGCAGGATCTCCGCGCGGATCTCGAAGATCGCCTTCGTCTCCTCCTTTCGGAGATCTAACGTCCGGTTATCGAGCCGTGTCGAGAGTTCGGCGTCGACCTTCCCGGAGGGATCGAGCGGGAGTTCGGGTTCGGCCTCCGCGATCACCTCAAGCGAATCGGGCGTGATCTCGACGCCCGTCGGCGCGCGCGGCTCCTCCTCGATTTCACCTGTTACGGAGACGACGCTCTCGCGTGCGAGACCCAATCCGGTTTCGACGAGACCTTCGTCCATCTCGTCTTTCTCGAACTTGATCTGGATTTTGCCAGTTTTATCCCGAAGAATGAGAAACGCAATTCCTCCAAGATCGCGGATCTCGTGAACCCAGCCCGCCACTGTGGCGCTGTCGCCGGGTTCCGTGTCCGCGGTGTAGGTTCGGTTCTGCATGATCCCACGTTTCGCTTGGGAGCATTAAAGACGGTCGGTTCGCGTCGGTACGGGTCCGTTCTTGGGCGGTCCCTCATAAGGGCGGTTGTAACTGTTTAGCGCTGATCGCTGACCCGGACAGGCGATCAGCGCTAAGGGACGACAACCGTCCTTATCAGACGTTCCATGTCCAGCGGGCGTCCAGAATATAGCGGTAGATCCCGCTGATGGCGATCGCGACGGCGTTCGCGATCAGATACGCTATCTCGGGCCACGTGACCAGCCCGTAGAGCACTCCGAGCTGGATCGGGATCGCGGAGCCGCGAACGACGTTGGTCTTTGCGAGTCCGTAGAGATACTCGCCCCACCCCGTGTTCTTCACCGCCTGAAACGTCCAGACGTTGTTGAGCACGTACTGAAGGACGATCGTGATCTCGATGGCGATCGTTGCCGCGAGCAGGTAGTGCAGGCCGGCATACTCGACGAACCCGCCCAAAAGTAGCGTCTGGAGTCCCGCCGCGATCGCTCCGACGATGACGAACCGCCGGATCCGGGTCGAAAATCGTCCATCGACCGCCCGTCTGAGCAGTGCCCGAACCATGATTATCGGTAGCCGAGCGCTTCGAGTCTCGTCTCGACCGCTTCGTCGGCCGATCCCTCGCCGGTGGCGCTCGTGGTTTCGAGGGTTGCTGCGTGCTCGCGGACTGTTTCTCGAAGCCGCTCGATCGCCTCGGCGA
>JADFQH010000026.1 GCA_022561895.1 Methanobacteriota archaeon
GGTGACGTCGAGCGCGGTCGTCGGCTCGTCGGCGATCAGCAGGTCGGGATCGCCCGCGAGCGCAATCGCAATGGCGATCCGCTGGCGCTGGCCCCCCGAGAACTCGTGAGGGTAGTCATCGATCGAGTCCTCCGGACGGGCGATACCGACCCGCCGGAGGAGGTCGATGGCTCGCTCGCGTGCGACCTCGTCTCCTATCCTCTCGTGGATCGTGATCGCCTCGGTGATCTGCCTGCCAATAGGATAGACCGGATCGAGCGCGCTCTGTGGGTTCTGGAAGACGTGGGCGATCCGACTGCCCCTGACTCGCCGGAGGGTGGATTCATCGGCTTCCGAAAGCGACACGCCGTCGAACTCGATGGAACCGCCGACGATTTTGGCTGGAGGCTGGGGGACGATCCCGGTGAGTGACTTGCAGGTGACGCTCTTTCCGCTGCCGGACTCGCCGACGAGACAGACCGTCTCGCCGCGTTCGACTGTAAAGCTCACGCCGTCGACGGCGCGGATCGTCCCTCGTTCAGTTCTGATATGCGTTCCGAGATTTTCGACGGTGAGCAGGGGTTCGCACGCGCCGACTTGTTGTTGTTCCCTCATCGTTCCCCCTCGTGTCGTGGATCGAGTGCGTCCCGCAGACTATCTCCGAGGAGCTTGAACGAGAGAATCGTCGCGGTCAGCGCGAGCGCGGGCAAGGTCGAAACCCACCAGATCAGGTAGGCGGGTTCGTCGGCTCTGCTCTGGACGTAGCCCGGCACGGCGGCGTTGACCGACTCGCTGATCGTCGATCCCCACGAGTAGAGTTCGAGTTCGTGAAAGCCAAGAAAGGCGATCCCGGCCTCGATAAGAACGAGCATCGCAAGCAGGTGAAACACGGCGGGAACGAGCGTGTTGGTGACGTTGGGAAGGATATGGCGCTTTGCGATGTAGAGGCGAGAAGCACCGAGGCTCCGGGCGACGAGGACGTGGCCGTCCTCGCGGCGTTGGAGGACCTCACTTCTGACGAGGCGGGCGATCCCGCCCCAGCTGAGTAGGCCGAACGTTAGGAGAAGGAGGAGCAGCGAGGGGTTCCAGTAGGCATAGCCCAGAAAGTACAGGACGATCGCGGGAATCGAGAGCTGGATATCGACGTAGCCCATTAGGAGATCATCGAGGAGACCACCGTACAGCCCGGCGATCACACCGACTGTTGCAGCGAGCGGGATGACGAAGGCAGCGGCGAACAGGGTAACGTAGAGGGCGACTCGCGCGCCCGAAACGAGCAGAAAGCCCAGCGGATGGCCGCGTTCGTTCGTGCCGAGTGGGTAGGAAAGGGAGCCGTGACAGGACTGATCGAGCGGCGGACCCGTTACCTCGCCGAAACAGTCGAACGGCGTCACCTGCGTCGAGACCCCGATTGGGGGGTTGAACGCCTGTTCGAACCGGAGTCCGGGATCCGAAACAAAGAGCGGGCCGAGCGCGCCGATGAGGAAGAGCGCGAGGAGATAGCCGCCCGCAAGCAGTGCCGTCGGTTTCGCGGAGAGTTCTCGGAGCACTCGTCTCACCGATTTCTGATTCCGTCTCATCGGAATCATACCATACGAAAGGACGATTATGGCCGCCAGCAGAATCACCCAGTCGATCGTCTCCATTCGTATCGTCCCGACGAAATAAACGTGTGCGAGAAACCGATCGTAGAGATAGAGCGCGAAAAGGACGAACAGCCCCGCGAGAAGCATGGCTCGCTCGGACGAGAGGCGTCGGTTTCGCGTTCCAATCTCGTCCCAATCGACCTGTTCGAACCGCGCGGCTTCGTCGCTTTCCTGCATCGATCTCCCTCGAAGTCGGTATGTTTTTTGTGTGGTACTACATAACTATCACGATAGATGTTCGGAAATGCGGCTTACTCGCCGCGACGTAAAAGGAGTCAGCGATCGACGTGAATCTCTTTCGAATCCTCGCAAAGCGGATAGCCCTCGGGATCGTTGCGGCGTGGGCGGTGCTGACGGCGGTGTTTGCGATGTTTACCCTCGGGGAAGACTGGGCCTTTCGCGGACAGGAGGGGGCACTCAGGTTCGCGGGCGCGAGCGAGGATGAGGTCGAAGCGGCTCAAGAACAGTATCTCGCAGAACGCGGTCTCGATCGTCCAGCCAGCGAGCAGTACGTGGACTGGCTGTGGAGCATGCTCACCCTCGACTGGGGCAATTCGTTTCTCGCGGACGAACCCGCGTTTTCGTTGGTGGTGAGCGCCGTTGACCGGACAGCAATGTACGTCGTCCCTGCACTCGCTATCGGGATCATCATCGGTATCCTCATCGGTCTCTATGCCGGGTTGAATCCCGATAGTCGCCTTGCGAACGGTGGTCTTCGTTCGGCGTATCTCTTGTTCGCGCTGCCGAACTTCTGGATCGGGGGACTTCTCTTTTCGACGGTCTGGGACTGGAACCGTGGTCACCCGCTGTTTGCGTATTCACCGATGGTATTCGAGCACATGCTCCCGATTGTGCTGACGACGACAACCCTCCTTGGAGGCTATGCAAGCTACACCCGCGCGCACTCGCTCGAATACACTTCGGCCGATTTCGTCACGCTCGTCAGAACAAAGGGCGCGAGCCGTCTCCGAATCGCCCGCCATGTCGTCCGCAACGCGGCGATTCCGTGGTTTTCGATGCTGTTTACGGAGGCCCTCGCGCTGCTCGTCCTTTCCGTGTTCGTCATCGAGACGCTGTTCGGAATCGAAGGAATCGGACTCCTGCTGATGAACGCTGCTCACGGTCAGGACGTTCCCGTTCTCCTCGGTGGAACGCTGGTTATCATCGCTGTTGGCGTTCTCGGTAACATCATTCAAGACGTTTCGTATAATATTCTCGATCCCCGCGTTGACACCGGAACGCGCTGATTTATACTACTAGCTCCATTCGGCTTTCAACCCGCTTCCGGTGAGCGGAACGACCACGTCGTCATTCCCTTCTATCACACCCCGATCGCGGTACTCCCGAAGCGCCGCGGGAGCCACCGCACAGGTCGGCTCCGTATAAAAGCCCGCACGGTGAAGCCGATCGAGTTCGCGTTCGGTGTCTTTCTGACTGACGGCAATCGCACCCCCATCAGTTTCGGAAATCGCTTCGTGAATCTCTTCGTCCCTGACTGGCTCGCGGATCTGAATCCCATCGGCAACGTCGTTTTCGCCCTCGGTTTCGCCATGAAGCGAGTCGGCGATCGGGGCATATCCCTTTGCTTGCGCGCCGAGGAGCCGTGGAACCGAGTCGATCCAACCCGCGTTTTCGAGCGCGCGAAAACCACGGTAGGCTCCCAAAAACAGCGTGCCATGGCCGAGCGGGAGGACGACCGCATCCGGTGGGTTCCAGTCGCGCTGGGCGGCGATCTCGAAGGCCACTGTCTGTGTGCCCGCGAAAAAGGCCGGGTTCCACGCATGACTCGCGTACCATCCCTCTCCCCTTTCTACCGCCTTGATACACGCCTCAGTGACCGCCTTCCGACTCCCCTCGACTTGCACGACCTCGCCGCCTGCACGCTCGATCGCGGCGACTTTCGAGGCTTTGACACCCGCTGGCACGTAGATCTCGGCCGTGATCCCCGCGCGGGCGGCGTAGGTAGCGATCGCCGCGCCCGCATTACCGGAAGAATCTTCAACTACTCTCTCGACGCCCAACTCCACTGCCCGTGAGAGGGTCGTCGTCGCCCCACGATCCTTGAAACTCCCTGTCGGAAAGACGTACTCGAGTTTGAACTCTGCGTCCCAGTCGGGTGCGGAAACGAGCGGAGTGAACCCTTCGCCAAGCGTCGCTCGTCGAGAAATCGGGATGAACTCGGAAAAGGCCCACAGTCCCCGGCAAGTATCGAGTTCCGAAAACACTGGTGGGGGTCCATCGGGAAGCGGTCCTGCTTCGAGTTCGAGGGGGTTCCCACATTCACAGCGCCACGGCTCGTCGACCCCTGATGAATAGGTCCGAGAGCAGGCCGGACAGCGGAGGTTCGAACTCATCAGTAGCTGTCGATCCCGGTTGCGACCGAGCAGACGTACTCTCCAGTTGCGACCTGAGGAAGTCGGCGTGAGCGCCAGAAAACTCCGGTACTATCGGCGCTCACATCGGCTTTGATCGTCCCGAAGACAGTTCTGACAGTAAAGACGGTCTCGCCACGTGAGACGCGCTCGCCGAGGTCCTTTTCGAAGCGCACGAGTCCCCCCGCGGGTGCGCCGTACTGGTCGAACCCGTTTGCGCGGGTCTGTTTTTCCTGACTGACATCGCCATCGAGAAAGCCGTAATACTGAAGCACGTTGAAGATCCCCTGGACGCCGAGTGCAATGCTTTCTTCATCCCAGCCGACACAACCCCCGAGTTCGGGATCGATCGTTGGAATCCCCTCGTCGGGACCGACACGGGCGAGCTGACCACCGGGACCCTTCTGATCGAGGACGTAGCCACAGCCAAAGACCTTCGCGAGCGTGAGACATTCTTCGTGAAGTCGATGGCGCGTGCCACACCGCACCCGAACCTCGTTTACCATCCGACTGGTCGAACCCTGGTGGAGATCGAGAATCAGATCCGCGGTCTGTGCGGCTTCGAATGTGGCATGGGCGATCCGCTCGGAGGAGGTCCCATCCGAATCACCCGGATAGGTCCGGTTCATCTTCGTATCGTCGATCGGATTTCTGTGTTCTGCGATCTGAAAGCCGTGATAGTTCACGATCCCGACGACGAGAATCTCGCCCGCGAGCTCCGCGGGATCGATCTTCGGGACCGCTCGTTGTATCACGCCGATTCCATTGAGTTCGTCGCCGTCGCTTGCGGCCTGTATGTAGAGGGTTTTTCCGTCGTCTGCGCCGTTGATGACTGCGACCGGCAGCCCGAACTCCCCGCCGTCACGTGTCTCGCCGACGATAAGTCGCCCCGTATCGATCTCGCCGGGGGCGGCCTCCGCCGTTCCGAGGCTCGTCATTACTCCTATTCGGCGGGTCCACGCTCTTTAGCCGTTCGATTGTACAGAGCTTGTCGAACCGATTTCACCACGAACCGGGAGGTCTTTTTCCCCGCCGCCCGTAGCCGTGACCGTGAGCGATCGCACTCCCGAGGGACCCTCGCTTGCGGCGTTGTTGCTCGAACTGGGGATCAGGCGCAACGCCGCCATCGGACTCGTACTCGGCACGATCATCGCCCTCGCTGCCTACGGCTACCGGATCGTTCTCGTCGACGCTCCATCGGGTGTCGAAAGCTCGCCCGTGCTGTTTGGGGCGCTCGCGGTCACGCTTGCGGTTTCCGTCGCTGGCTTCGTCGTGTTCGTTTTGACGATCGTGGCGGCGATCCGACGTGTTCGCCAGCTCGACTGAGAAACGATAATCCTTAACCGGGATGGTCGGTAACCCTCAGTATGGCCGACGATCTGAAAAAGGGGCTTGAAGGTGTGCTGGTCGCCGAATCCTCCCTCAGTCACATCGACGGTGACGAGGGCAAACTCATCTACCGCGGCTACGCGATCGAGGATCTGGCTCGCGAGGCGAGCTACGAGGAAGTGCTCTACTTGCTCTGGTACGGCGAGCTCCCCTCTCGGAGCGAACTCGATTCGTTTACGGATGAGATGGCCGCAGAGCGGGCCATCGACGACGCGGTCCTCGACACCGTCGAGGCGCTCGCGGTCGCCGACGCCGAACCGATGGCCGCACTGCGCACCATCGTTTCCCAACTCTCGGTCACCGATCCCGCCGGTGAGACCGACCCCGAGGATCGGGAAGCGACCTTAACGAAGAGCCGTCGGCTCACTGCCAAGATCCCGACCATCATCGCCGCATTTGCCCGCTTTCGCGACGGCAACGAGCCGGTTTCGCCCCGAAAAGAGCTGAGTCACGCCGCGAACTTCCTCTACATGTTAAACGACGAGGAGCCGGACGATATCGCGACCGAGACGTTCGACGCGGCGCTCGTCCTCCATGCGGATCACGGACTCAACGCCTCGACGTTCTCGGGAATGGTCACCGCAAGCACGTTATCCGACGTTCACAGCGCGGTCACGAGCGCGATCGGCACGCTGAAAGGACCGCTTCACGGCGGCGCGAACCAGAACGTGATGAAGATGCTAAAAGAGGTCGACGAAAGCGATAAGGACCCCGTCAAATGGGTCAAAGACGCCCTCGATTCGGATCGACGAGTGGCCGGTTTCGGTCACCGCGTCTACGATGTCAAGGACCCGCGAGCCTACATCCTGGGAGAGTTCTCCGAGTCGCTCGCCGAAGAGGCCGGCGACATGAAGTGGTACGACTACAGCGTCGCCATCGAGGAGTTCATGGAAGAGGAGAAGGGGATCGCGCCGAACGTCGATTTCTACTCCGCGACCACCTACTACCAGATGGGCATCCCGATCGATCTCTTCACGCCGATCTTCGCGCTCTCGCGCGTCGGGGGCTGGACCGCTCACATCGCAGAACAGCTCGATGATAACCGGATCATGCGCCCGCGGGCGCGCTACGTCGGCGACGAGGACCAGACGTTCGTCCCGGTCGACGAACGCTGACCGACTCGACCAGCAGTAGATCGACTTATGGCTCGCGTTTTCGTCTACGGAACGCTCACCGACTGCGAGCAGGTCGAGACGCTTCTCGATCGGTTTACCTTCGGCTCGAACGCCACCCTCCGAGGACTCCAGCGCATCGAGGGGCAGTATCCAACGCTCGCGCCGGGTGGCGAAGTCGACGGCCGACTGCTCGAAACACCGGAAATCGATCGCCTCGATGCCTACGAAGGGGTCGAGTCGGGACTCTACACCCGCGAGTCGATCCCCGTCGCCAGCGGGGGGTCGGCCGAGTGCTACGTCGGCGACCCCGAACTGTTGGAAGCTGACGCCGAGTGGCCCGGAACGGGTCCGTTCGCGGATCGTGTGCGGGCGTACGTCTCCGAACGGGAGGTCGGTATCGACCCCGCCGACTGACAGCCGTGCGCCACCCGTCTGACAGCGGTTTCAACTCGCTCCCTTCGTGCGGTTTCACTTTCAGTTTGGACGGGCGGGTTTTATATGGGTAGGGGCCACCCATACAGGTGCACGTCACACGGTTCGTGCATTCCCCATCCGTCCGCGGATTTTTCGCGAAGAATAGTACCGCCAGTTGTGATCCATCGGACGAATACACTGATCGCCGACTGTCCGGCGACGGGTCTACAAACAGTGACGACCGATAGTATAACAACGTCCTTCCCGTAGCCGGCGGCATGCTCGATATTCGAGACGTCTACGCGGCGCGTGAGCGGGTCGAGCGAACCGCTCGGCATACCCCTTTGGAATACTCCCATACGTTCTCGGAGATGACCGGTGGGGAAGTCCACCTGAAACTCGAAAATTTTCAGCGAACTGGATCGTTCAAAATCCGGGGTGCGACCAACCGAATCGCGACCCTCTCCGAGGACGAAAAAGAAGCGGGCGTCGTGACCGCGAGCGCGGGCAACCACGCCCAAGGCGTCGCGCTCGCGGCGACTCGCGTGGGTGTGGATGCGATCATCGTTATGCCCGAACACGCCCCGATCTCGAAGCTCAATGCCACCCGGAGCTACGGGGCGGAGGTGCTTCTCCATGGCGAGGACTACGACGCCGCAGCCGACCGCGCCCACGAGATCGAGCGCGAGGACGGTCGGACCTACGTCCACGCCTTCGACGACGAGGCGGTGATGGCCGGGCAGGGGACGATCGGACTGGAGATCGTCGAGGACTGTCCCGAGGTCGATACCGCGATCGTCCCCATCGGCGGGGGTGGCCTCATCGCCGGGATCGCAACGGCGCTCAAAGCTCAGGAACGCGACATTCGGGTTGTTGGCGTCCAAGCGGCGGGCGCGCCGACGGTCGCGGACTCGCTCGAAAAGGGATCGATTCGAGAACGAGAAACGGTCGATACGATCGCCGACGGGATCGCCGTCGGGAAGCCCGGAAAACGCACCTTCGAAGTCATCCAAGAGCGTGTCGACGAGGTGGTGACGGTCTCGGATTCGGAGATCGCGGTCGCGCTCGCCGCGCTGCTCGAACGCTCGAAAACGCTGGTCGAAGGAGCGGGGGCGGTCCCGCTTGCGGCCCTTTTGTCTAACTCTTTCGAGTACGAAGAGGGCGAAACGATCGTTCCCGCCCTGTGTGGAGGGAACATCGATCTCAACACGCTGACGACGGTGATCATGCGCGGGCTGGTCGAAACCGGACGATACCTGAAGATTCGGACTGTGCTGAAGGACCGACCCGGTGCATTACGACGATTAATCGACGTGATCGCAAAGAACCGCGCGAACATCTACGCGATCCAGCACGACCGAACCTCGCGGGATATGGCGATGAACGCCGCAGAAGTGGTGATCGATCTCGAAACGCGGGGCCACGACCACGTCGAGGAGCTACTCGATGGAGTGCGCGAAGAGGGCTATGAGGTCGAGGTTCTGGTGTAGTTTTAAGAACGCCCCCTTCGAGGATACGGGTATGAAACGGGTTATTAGCACGTCGGAAGCTCCCGAGGCGATCGGCGCGTACAGTCAGGCAACGAGTTCGGGCGATCTCCTTTTTACGGCGGGTCAGATCCCGCTGACGCCCGATGGAGAACTCCTCGATTCCGAGTCGGTGGCCGTCCAGACGCGCCAGTGTCTCGAAAACGTCAAGGGTATCCTCGAAAGCGAGGGGCTGTCGACCCAGCACGTCCTGAAGACGACGATCTACCTCGACAGTATCGAGGATTTCGAGGAGATGAACGATGCGTACGCGGAGTACTTTACGGACAATCCGCCGGCACGGAGCGCCTTCGAGGTCGGCTCGCTCCCGAAGGGGGTCGCCCTCGAAATCGAGGCCGTCGCCACGACCGAGTGATGGACCCGCAGGTGAAAGCGAGCCTGCTGTGGGGGCTGATCGGGGCGTTTTCGTTTCTCGTGTTGATCCAGGGGTACGAGCTGTACGCCGGCGAGCGGATCTCGTTCGGGCTGAAGTTCGTGGTTGCGGGATGCGTCGGTGGAGCGGCGGCGGGATCGACGTATCTCGCCGATCCGGTTCTCTTTGGGACGAACGGAAGGACTTAAACGCGGAGGGTCGGTAGATTCGTGTGAGCCGGGATGGCCGAACGGTAAAGCGCACGCCTGGAAAGCGTGTTCCCTTTTGGGATTCTGGGTTCAAATCCCAGTCCCGGCGTATTTCTGCCGAACGCACGCCGCGAGCACCGCAAAGCGGTGCGAGCACGCTCGCGTGAGGCGAAATCGACACGGCTGGATTTGAGCAGCGAACGAGCGGAGCGAAGTGAGTGAGTTCAAATCCCAGTCCCGGCGCGTTACCGAATTTTTTCGAGCGAGAGATACGAATCTCGTTTCGCCGCGATCCATCGGCTGTCGGGCCGGCCCCGTGTGGCGTCGAACACCACGACCTCGTCGGGATCGAACCTTCCTTCCAAACCGATCCCACCGGCGTTAAACGTGTAGCGAAGCGCGAACGTCGGCCAGTCGCCGTGTTTCGACTGCCGGTCGGAGCGCGTGTTACCCATTCGACTGCTCGTCGGGAAAGGAGGTTTCGAGTCGGTCGAGGAACTCGATCGCCTCCTGGAGATTCACCATCTGCTCGGCCGGCAGATCGTCGTACTCCGTGGCAGCCTCCTCCAGCAGTGTTTTTGCTGCGGCGACCCGCACGGGAAGCGACATCGAACTCATCGTCGCTCCCGGCGGCGACCGATCGCCTCGAAGTAGGGCGTCATGATCGCAGCGACCTGTGTTCCTTCCGAGTCGTCGTGTCGGCTATGGATCTCGATGCCGACCAGATACCGGGAAACGATATGGGTTAGGTCCGACTCGTAAAGCGAGGCTTCGGGGTCGTCCATACCGATCATGGCGTGTATCTCGTGGAGTTTTGCGGTCATCATCGGGGTTCGGTACTCCCCGCCGAGAGCGTGGCGTTTCCACGCTTCTGTCGTTTTCGCCGCGTACTGCTCGTCCATCCCGAGGATTTTGGCCCGCCGTTTCAACGACGTTTCGACGCGCCCCCATCTCGCGCGGTCGAGTCCATCGGAGCCGGTGAGTCGAGACGACAGCTCGGCCCTGTCTTTCTCCCAGAGCGCCTCGACGTAGGCGTCGGCTGCTCGCCGCGCATCGTCGGCATCGAGATGGGTGAACTGACGCTCGTCAACGGCACTAAAGGACTCACAGGCCCGTCCGCGATCACGTTCGTCGTGAGCGAGAAACCCTCGGTGGAGTTCTTCGGCAGTTCTCTTCGCGTTCGACCCGATCGGATCGTTCGAATTCGCGGTTTTTCCATTACCGAGGAGATGTACGAAATGGGATCTCTCGCACCCGGATCGGGATGGATCGCTCGATTCGGGAGAAGGCGGCCGGTGGGCGCTCTGTGTTTGCTGATTCATGGAATGTGTTGTCCTGTATTCGAAACGATTCTATCTGCTAATATACTCTTCCTAACCGATATGTAACCTCGTGGATTACGGCTACGTGACCGCACTGTACTAGATTATTACATTTATAATATAATAAAGTATATGTATTATCAAATGTAATCGATGGTAGCGAACAGATCGCATCTACTCATGGCGATTCAGGTCCTCTATCTCGGTCGCACGGCACAGACGTTAGAACGGCTACTGGCCGGAGTCGACTCGTCTCATTCGGTTTCCGTGTCCGCCGTTTCGACGGTCGAAGCGGCGATCAACTGGCTGCCGAGCGGCAAACCGGACTGTCTGGTCTGGGATATCGACTGTGAGGCGGATCCGGCGATCGAGCGACTGTTCTCGATCGCACCGGGGCTACCGGTCGTCATCCACGACGTTCGGTCGCCCCCTACGTGTCTCGACGTTTACGCTCCGTTGGTGACGCACGCAGAAGGGGAGACGCTCCTCGAGGCGGTTCACTCGGTTTCGGAACCCCGTGAGACGAACCCATCGCCACCGGAGGTTCTTCTCTCGCTTCTCGACCGGTCGGCCGACCGAATCGCACGGGTCGACCGTGAGGGGACCTACCGGTCGGTAAGCGACGGGTTGGCGGCGCTTCTCGAGAGCCCACAGTCGGCACTGGTCGGTAGCTCGGTTTCGGCGTCGGCGCTCCATGATCCGGCGACGATTCTCGAACACGGTCGCCAGTCGATCGACTCCGGAAAAATCCGACGACATAGCGATGACGTGTATCAGTACGTTTTCGTTCCGGTCGGCAACGAGCAGTTCCAGCTCGTCGTACAGGATAGTGACTCTTCGACCGATAGCAACCGGGTCGAGCCGACGAGCGAGTTCATCGATACCGTCCTCGATCGTCTGACCGACATTTTCTTCGTGTTCGATCTACAGGGTCGATTTCTCCACTGGAACGATCGTCTCACGGAAGTCACGGGCTACACCGACGACGAGATCTCCTCGATGACGCCGATGGACTTTTTCGTCCAGGAGGATTACGAGCAGGTCAACGACGCCATCTCGAAGATCGTCGAAGACGGAAGTGCAACCGAGATCGTCCGCATTAAAACCCGTGGTGGGCGTCTTTTGCCCTACGAATTCACCGGGTCGATGGTAACGTTCGATGATGGCTCGCCGCGATACGTCTGTGGCGTTGCGCGTGACGTTTCACAGCGACACCACTCGGAGCGAGCACTCAGAGAGCGCCAGCAGGCGCTTTCGAACCTCATTCGCAACTTACCGGGCGTCGTGTATCGGTATCAAAACGAGCCCGGTTTTCCCGTCGAGTTTATGAGCGAAGGCTGTACGGATCTGACGGGCTACGAGCGAAGCCGACTCGAATCCGGTTCGGTTTCCTGGGCGAACGACGTGATCCATCCCGAGGATCGTGAGGACGTTAGACGGGCCGTCCGTGAGGCGCTTGAAAACGGGACGCCGTATCAGACGAGCTACCGGATCAACACCGCCGAAGACGGGGTTCGCTGGGTATGGGAACAGGGTCGTGGCGTCGACGATCCCGACGGCTCGGTCGAGTATCTCGACGGCTATCTCACCGAGATCACGGATATCGTCGAGATCGAAGAGAAACTCCGTCGCGAGAAAGCGTTCACCGACAGCGCACTCGACGCCCAGACCGATATTTTCTACGTCTTCGCCCCGGATGGGAGTATTCTTCGCTGGAACGACCGATTCAACGAAGCGACCGGCTACACCGACGAGGAGATCGAATCGATGCATACCATCGACTTCGTCGAAGCCGACGATGTCCCGACGGTGCTCGATGCGATCGATCGGGTCACGACCCAACGCGAACCGGTTTCGATCGAAGCCACACTCGTAAGTAAGGGCGGCTCTCATACTCCCTACGAGTTCACCGGGTCGGTGATCGACGATATCGGCGATCGGATCTACGATACGACCAACCACGACATCTACATCTGTGGAACAGGCAGGGATATCTCCCAGCGTATCACCGCAGAGCGCCAGCGAAAGGAAGCGATCAACAAGCTCGAACGTTCGAACGACGAACTCGAACGCTTTGCGTACGTCGCCTCCCACGACCTCAAAGAACCGCTGCGCATGATCCGGAGCTATCTCGATCTGATCGAACGTCGATACGAGGGGGAGCTTGACGACGACGCCGACGAGTTCATCTCCTACGCCGTCGACGGGGCAGAACGGATGCGAAAGATGATCGACGATCTACTCACGTACTCCCGCATCGGGACGGACGATATCACCGTGCAGTCGATCGACTGCAACGCCATTCTCGATCGCGTCCTCGAATCACTCCAGATCTCGATCGAGGAAACGGACGCAGAGATACGGGTCGAATCGCTTCCCACCATCGAGGGTGATCCCCAACAGCTCGGTCAGCTCTTTCAGAACCTCATCAGTAACGCGATCGCATACTCCGGGGAGCGTCCACCGGAAATCCGAATCGTGACCACCGACCTAGACGACGAATGGCGGTTTTCGATCTCGGACAACGGCGTCGGAATCGAACCCGAGCAGAGAGATGCGGTCTTCGAGATCTTCTCTTCGGGTGCGGTCTCACAGAGCACCGGAATCGGTCTTGCGGTCTGTCAGAAGATCGTCCACCGTCACGGTGGTCGGATCTGGGTCGACTCGGAACCCAACATCGGGTCGACGTTTTACTTCGTCATTCCAAAGACCGTCCCTACACGGACGGACTCGACTGCTGACCCCCTTGATGTATGATGCTACGACCACTCTTGCTCTTTGAGGTGCTTACTGTGGGATTAATAGATGAAATGGGCTAAAACCAGTTGGCCGGAACGTTTCCAGTTCGCTTAACGTGCGCGTTATGTTGGAACTATTCCGTTCTTGCTTCGCCTGCCTCCTCCCGGTTTTGCCCGGTTCGTACCCCTCGATTTCTCTAGGCAAGGTGTAATTCCGTGAACTATCTGTTCGTTATATATCCTCCACTGGCATACAATACGATGAGGTATACTGAATGCATGATTTAACAGGATTTCAGCGTGACCTGCTCTTGGTGATCGCTGGTCTCGACGAACCGAAAGGACTCGACGTAAACGATGAACTAGAACGGTACTACGGAACCGAGATCCGTCACGGCCGCCTCTACCCGAATCTCGATACGTTGGTCAACAAGGGGTTAGTCAAGAAAGGAAAACACGACCTGCGGACGAACAAGTACATCCTGACCGACCGAGGTGAACGAGAGATCGAAGCCCGACTCAACTGGCAGCTCTCGTACATCCCCACCGAGATCAAAGGTCAACTCGAAGAACTGCCACAGACACAGTAACACGACCGTCATGCAGACAGTCTCCACCCGAGTGCGATGGGGGGGACTACTCGAGATAGCCGAGATCGGACAGTCGGTCTTCGACCCGGTGATCGTCGGTTTCTACCGTTTCTGGTCCGGTGTACTCGGGGTACGCAGCCGAGCCACGATCTTCGACGACCGGTAGGACTCGCCCGTCCATCCGGTCGCTGTAGGGAATCTCGAGGGCGGCACACAGCGTCGGTGCGACGTCGAACAGGTGGGCGTCCGAGAGATCCGCCCCGGTATCGATCCCCTCACCCATGGCGACGAACAGTCCCTCTAATTTGTGATTCCACGGTTCGGTCGGCGGGCCGAACAGCTCATCACGAAGCTGAGCCGAGAGGAACTGCTCGAACTCGTTCGGGATGGTCAGGATATCGACCGCGCGCTCGACGTACGGTCCCCAGAAATACTCCTCACGGGGGACGACCTCCCCGAACACGGGGTCTCCGTCGGGTGTTTCGACTTCTCCGAGGCGCTCGATTAGCTCCTCGCGAACCCGCTCGTACTCCTCCGGGGAGACGACACCCTCCGGATCACGTCCCGAGACGTTCAATCGGACCCCCAGCTCGGTTCTCGCACGCATGTACGCTTTCGAAGCGGGGAAGTCGACCTGTTCTGCGCCGGTGCGTGTTACACCCGACGGCGCGTATCGGCGTGCGAGCGAACCGAGACCGATTCGATCGAGCACACCCACTGCACGCGACGGCGTCACCCCCATCTTCGCTGCGGTCGCCGCGAGCCGTTCGATTCTGTTTGGCTCCCACGTCGTCTCGTCATCGCCAGCCCGAAGCTGTTCTCGAATGGGGTTCCACGACGGCATCCCTTTGCCGCCGGTCGTTGCTTCGACGAACCCCTCCCTTCGAAGGAACTCGTTGAGGCGAAACTCGTAGTTCTCGTAGGGGCCGATGCCGTGATCGCTCGCGACGAACACCCGTTTTGGGTCACACTCCTCGACGATCTGTCCGATCTGCTCGTCGGTCGCCTCGTAGATCCGCCGAACCTTCTCTGGATCGCCTTCGAACTCGTGAAAAACCGTATCAGTTTTCTGGAACTGGACGAACCCGAAATCGGGTTCGTACTTCCCGGCGAGATACCGGAACGCCTCCCCGCGCATCCGCGCAAGCGCACAGTACTCGTCCATCTTCTCTCCGTCGGTGTACTCCTCGTCGCCTCGCGAGTAGTGAGGGTAGACCCGGTACTCCCCGATCGCCTCGCGAACCTCTTTGAGAATCCCTTTGGGATGGGTTCCGGGGCTTTCCGGACCGATGAATCCGGGGATGATCGCGCCGTTGATCTCGTCGGGCGGATAGGTAACGGGGACGTTAACGATCACGGACGACAGGTCGTGTTCATCGAGCAATCGCCAGAGGGCGTGCTCGCGGACGTGGTTTGCGGTGACGACCTCCCAGTCATACCCATCGAAGGAGACGAAGTTGTACACGCCGTGTTTGCCGGGGTTCACACCCGTAAACATCGATGGCCACGCACTCGGCGTCCACGGTGGAATCTGCGATTCGAGCGGCGCGCTCGTTCCGCTTTCGATGATCGATTCGAGATTCGGTATGCTGTTTGTTTCCGAGAGGCGATCGAGTACGGGCTGGCAGGCGGCGTCGATCCCGATGAGAAGTGTATCCATTCGGTCAGTCATTTGGCTCGTAGCTGTTCTTAGTCGGCTGGCCTGTTAAATACGATCTCCTTGTTTCGGCCGACGTGGACCGAGCCATCGGATCATGTGTCCGTATCCGCATCGCCATCGAGATCCGCACCGACATCGGCGTCGTCGTCGATATCCCACGTCGCCGTACACATCGTCACGTCGCCGTTGTCGTAGGCGTAATGTCGTTCCGCGCCACAGAGCTCTTCTCGTTCTATCTCGGGTGTGGCGCTTCGTTCCTCATCGAGGACGAAAAACGCCCCACCAGTGCTCTGGTAGTCGCGATGGATCACCGTATCCGAGTTCTCCAATCCCTCCTCGGAGATATCCGCTGCTACTCCGGGTCCGGGTCCGGCCCGCGAGAACACCGTGTTGTACGGATGGTCCGTATGGTAGACTTCGTCCTCGCCAACGGGACGGATCTCACCGATCGTATCGACCGCGCTCAGTTCCGCCTGATTGTAGCTGTACTGTGTCTGGGCGTCCCCGAAACGTGGATTGTCGATCGTCCCATCCGTGGCGGCCATCGACACCATCGGGAACGCGAGGGCGAAGACGAGCAGCACGACGAAGACGACCGGCGTCGTCAGCCGCCGCGAGAGATACGCGACACCGATCGCCGCAAGCAGCGCCATCGGCGCTGCGAGGAAGGCGTACCATCGCTGTGGGATAAAGGTTCGAACGCCGAACATCGGGAACCCGAAGATGAACACCAACATCACGACGATCGACGCCCCACACATAATCGTCGCGTGGGAGATATTTCGGCGTCTGAGAATGTAGAAACAGCCGACGACCGCGAGGGCGAAGGGGATCAGAAACACCGCCGCATCGATATACTGGACGGCCTGTTCGAGCAGGGTCGGGTCAACCGCCGTCTCGGTACGTTCTCCGGTGGTGTCCCCGAGACCGGCGGATTCCTCTAAGGTCACCCGGAAGAAGCTAAAGGTCGTTGCGAGGAAGGTATCGCCATGATACGGCGTGAGCGACCACATGAAGGTGATAAAGCCGAGATCAAATGCAAGGAGACCAGTGAGACTCACCGAATCGCCCTCACCGGCGCGAAGTCCGCGGAACTGACTTGGCGGCGAGAACAGCTCGAAACGAAGTAGCAGGTGCGCAAGCAGTCCCGCACCGGTGAGGATGAGCATGATAAATGCCGAGATCTGGTGGGTGAGGATCGTGGCGATGCTGAGGACGACGATCAGGGCGAACTCCCGGCCGCCGGGGTTGACATCGAGCACGACGGCATCGACCATCTGGCCCTTCTCGACAATATCATTGGGGTCGTTCACCTGGTGGGTCCAGGACATCTCGCTGATGTGCACCAGCCCCTCGATCCCCTCCTCCAGCCGGACGAAGGCCCCGTAGGTCATGACGTTGACGACCTCGCCCTCTACCTTGGTGCCGACGGCGAACTTCTCCTCGATGTTCTCCCAGGGGCTGGG
>JADFQH010000298.1:0-581 GCA_022561895.1 Methanobacteriota archaeon
CCATAGGAAAGGCCGCTTCGCGGCCTTTCTGGGCTGAGCGGCGGCTTTGCCGCCGCGAGGTCAGCGGGAACTCCGTTCTCGCCCGATCAAGAAAATCACTTCGTGATTTTTGAGAACCACCAGGCCAGCAGGACGCGGCGCACGGCCGTGTGCCGCTTTTGGGTAAACCAGCCTTCCTCCGTCCTGCTCACGGAACGCCTCGCATTCCGTTTGCCAGCGAGATTGCTCCGCAACCTCGCCCTGCTCACGGGACGCTTCGTCTGCTCGCGGACCGACGGTCCGCTCACGGGTCATCCCCGTTCGCTTCTCGCGATTCTCGCTTTCGGTCGAAGCGCGCACCGACGGTCCGCTCACGGGTCATCCCCGTTCGCTTCTCGCGATTCTCGCTTTCGGTCGAAGCGCGCACCGCTCGCACGTCGAAGGAACTCTTCGATTTCCTGACCGGTGGAGAGCTTCGCTCTCCAAGAGTCCGAGGGACGCTGTGCGTCCCTCGCTACTCCCGTTCGCACCGGCCACCCCTACATTTTCTCGGACAGTCGAGGAGGAGCACCAGTAGCCATGAAACCGACGTTTCGGCCTTA
>JADFQH010000298.1:617-3552 GCA_022561895.1 Methanobacteriota archaeon
TTCCCGCACCGGACCGCCGCTGGTCGATCCAGCCCTTGATGAACGGCCCGAAGAGGATCGCACAGATGATGATCACGAGGATCGGCGAGAGCCACCTGCCGTACTCAAGCGGGTTGATGAAGATCATCCAGTCTCCTCCGGAAAGTTCGAGCGAGCGATAGAGGTTCTCCTCTGCGATCTCGCCCAACACCACTCCGAGAACGAACGCGATTACGGAGTAGTTGTACCGCACCATGTAGAAGCCGATCACGCCGAAAACGATGATCGTGACGATATCGACGGGGTTGACCCGGAGCGCGTAGGTCCCCAGAAACGAGAGGACGACGACCATCGGGATGATGTAGTTGGTATCGATCTTCGTCAGGTAGCCAAGCCGGGTGACCATCGAGAGACCGAACGCGAGGATGATCACGTTACCTACGAGCAGCGCGAGCAACATCGTGTAGGTAAGCATCAGCTCGCCATCGGCCTCGAACATACTCGGTCCTGGCCGGAGTCCGTGCATGAGCAGCCCGCCGATCAGCACCGCAGTCGAGGAGCTGCCCGGAATCCCGAAGGAGATCGCGGGCACGAGCGACCCTGCCACAGTGCCGTTGTTCGATGCCTCGCTCGCGATAACTCCTAATGGGTTGCCCGAGCCGAACGAAGAGGCGTCCTTCGAGGAGCGGACGGCTTCGGAGTAGGCAACGAAGTTCGAGACCGTCGCACCTGCACCGGGGATCGCACCGATCCCCATCCCGAGCAGTCCCGACTTGATCACCGTGATCGGGTGGCTGAGCGTCGTCCGAACGCCCTCTCTCACGTTGCCGCCGATCTCGACCGCACCTTCCGCGATGCCGCCCTCTTGCCCGGCGAGCTTCATCATCTCGGCGATCGCAAAGAGTCCAATAAGGACGGCCACGAAGTCGATCCCGTCGTAGAGCAGGAGACTGTCGCTGTATCGCTGATCGAGCGTCATCGGGGCCGCGCCGACAGTTGTAACGAGCAGGCCCGCCGCGCCCGCGAGCAGCCCCTTTGCGATCGATCCCCGAGTAACGACGGTGATCATCGCGAGCCCGAGAATCGCGACGAGGAATCGCTCGGGCGTGCCGACGCGCAGGACGAGTTCGATGAGGACGGGCGAAAAGAGGATCAACCCCGTGATGGTAAACAGGCCGGCGATCGCCGAAGCGGTCGCGGAGATCGAAAGCGCCGTCGCTGCTTTGCCCTGCTTAGACATCGGATAGCCGTCGAACATCGTCGCCGCCGAGGAGGAAACTCCCGGCGTGTTGATGAGCACCGCGGCGATCGAGCCGCCGTACATCGACCCACTATAAACGCCGATCAGTAGAATGATTGCGTTTTCGGGCGAAAGCGGCAGCGTGAGCGGGAGGATGATCGCCATTCCAAGCGGCGGGCCGAGCCCCGGAAGCGCGCCGACGAGAATCCCGACGAGAATGCCGGCGACGATCCAGAACAGCGTTTCCGCCGTGAGAAGCACTCCGATCGCGCCCAACAGGGATTCGAGGCTCATAGAACCGGTAGCCTCCAGCCGGTGTACCAGCCGAGCGCGATATCACCGGAGATGAAGATATAGAAGGCGTACGCCGTGAGGAAGCTCAGGAGGGTGAGCGCGGCGGCTTTCGGTAGCTCCATCCGCGCCCAGATGGCGTAGGCGGCGACAAATATCGGCGTCGCGTACAGCATGCCGATAGCGAACGTCAGCACCATGTAGAGAACGCAGAGCGCACCCGTCACGGCCGGACCTCGCGGGTCGTCGATGTCGTAGGTGTAGCCACCGGCAGCCTCCGTCGTCGTGTCTTCGTCCGTACTCTCCTCTCCATCGGGAATGTCTACGTCCTCCTCGCCGAGGACCTGCATCGGTTCGGCGACGAACGCTCGGATCGGTCCCGGAAGGTAGTTTCGAACGAGTAGAAGCGTCCCGAGGGTTACAGTGAGTCCAGCTAAGAGCTGTGGAAAGGTTGCGGCATCCGAGGCGAACTCCTCGGCTCCGACGTACATGTAGATTCCAGTTCCGACAAACAGCACGAGCAGTACGTGCTCCATCGTCGGGCGTTCGCCCAACAGATCCCTGGCTACTCCCATCAGTACATCATCGGTGTGCGATCATTCGAAGATGGATCCATCGCGATCGATCCCGCTCAACTCTCCTCGTCAGCGTCCTCTTCTTCGACCTGCTGGCGGAACTCCTCGAAGTCGATGTTCTCTTCGAGCTCCTCGACCGCACCGTCGAGCGCCTCGGCCGCCTCCTCGATCCCACCGAACTCGAGGACGTTTCCGGTCTCTTCGGCCCACTCTTGGGCTTCGTCGCTCGAAGCGGCTTCCTCGACTGCGAAGGCAATCTCCTCTCGTACGTCTTCGTCAGTGCCCGGCGGAGCGACCTGTGTCTGGCGGAACTCCGTAATATACGCAAGACTCTCGCCATAATCCGTGATCTCGTCGATATCGGGGAATGCAGGAAGGTCGATGTCCATCAGATTGACGACCGCGGTTACGTTGCCCGATTCGACCGCATCGCCCGCGGAGGTGTTGGTCGCGATGCCCGCGGGAACTTCGTCGGAGATCACCGCCTCGTTGACAGGTCCGCCGCCGTCGTAGGGGACGATGTTGCCCCAGTTCAGATCGTACTCGTCTCGGAGCAACAGCGAGATCATGTGACTGTCGCTGCCGACCCCCTGATGGGCGAAGTTGTCGATTTCGCCGCTCTCGTAGGCGTCCTGTAGCTCCGCGAAGTCGCTGATACCGTGGTTGTCGTTGACGATGATCGTGTAGCCGAACACGCCCGAGTAACTGATCGGCTCGAAATCGTTCGGCTCCCACGCCTCGACCTGCTCGACCTGCCACGTGAACTCCCAGCCGGGGGTGTTCACCGTTCCAAACGTGTAGCCGTCCGGCTCCTGTTGGGCCAGCCACTCGCTGCCGACGAGACTGCCCG
>JADFQH010000299.1 GCA_022561895.1 Methanobacteriota archaeon
GCGACCGATTCCTCGGAAACGGTCCCGAGGGGTTCGAACCCCCGATCGAGGAGATCGAGGACACGCTGGAGACGGCGTGGTGACGGCGGTATTCGGTTGCGCGCGCGAGTGAAATAGAGCGGGGTGAATCGGTTGGGAAGGTGTGGCGGTCGTGGGGTGGTGGTGGGATGAGTGGCTGAACCGCGAGCGAGCGGCGGGCGGCGTGAACGTAGTGAACGCCGCCGAATGAGCGAACGGGGAGCAACGCGACCCGCGAGCGCAGCGAGTAAGCGGCAGTTTTTATCGCCAGAACGCAGTGCGTTCTGGCTGACAACCAGAAGTCGGAGACTTCTGGTCATAGTCCAGGTTTTTGCGAGTGGCAAGGGACCTTCGGTCCCTCGGACCATGCGAACGGGCGCTTTGCGCCCGTGAGCAGAGAGCGGTGTGGTTCGAGAGAGCTTCGCTCTCTCGTCATCGCAGGAAATCTGTGATTTCCTGCTTGCAGCCAGAAGTCTCCGATTTCTGGCCACATCATCGGATAGCTTGCTATCCGATTGGCTGTCAGAGCTTCGCTCTGACAACATTGCCGGACGTAGTCCGGCAGGCAGCCGGGTTCCGATGGAATCCGGCCACATCACCGGAACGCGAGGCGTTCCGGTTAGCAGCCAGAAACCGAAGGTTTCTGGCCACATCACGAACGACGCGAACGGAGCGAGCGCACCCGATGAAGTAAAAAAGTGGGAAATTGCAACCTTCAAATCCCTGCACCCCAATCGGGGAGCATGAACGGCAATCGATTCGGGCGGTTGTTTCGTGTCACGACCTTCGGCGAGAGCCATGGCGAGGCGATGGGCTGCACCGTATCAGGATGTCCCGCGGGCCTCGAACTCGCTGAGGAGGACATTCAGGGCGACCTCGACCGGCGCAAACCGGGCCAGTCGATGATCACTACTAGCAGAGGTGAGCCGGACGCCGTCTCGATCAAATCCGGTATTCAGGACGGCTACACCACTGGCACTCCAATAGGAATGGTCATCCAGAACAAGGACGCTCGTTCAGGTAAGTACGAACCCTTCATCACCGCGCCCCGACCCTCCCACGGCGACTTTACGTACTCCGCCAAATTCGGGACGCGCAACTGGGGCGGGGGTGGGCGTTCTTCCGCACGCGAGACGGTCAACTGGGTGGCGGCGGGCGCGATCGCCAAAAAGATCCTCTCGATCCAAGGCGTCGAGATCAAAGCGCACGTCAACCAGATCGGTGACGTTAGTGCTACCGACGTGAGTTTCGAGGAGATGAAAGAGCACTCGGAGGAGAACGACGTACGCTGTGGTGATCCGGCGGTAGCACGAGAAATGCAGGACCTGATCGAGGAGTACCAGGAGGAAGGCGATTCCATCGGCGGGTCGATCGAGTTCGAGATACAGGGGGCTCCGCGGGGATTGGGCGCGCCGCGGTTCGACTCGCTTTCTGCGCGACTCGGGCGGGCGATGATGAGCGTGCCCGCGGCGACGGCCTTCGAGTTCGGGTTAGGAAAAGAAGCCCGCGAGTATTCGGGTTCGGAGCGAAACGAGGACTGGAAGTTCGATGAGAGCGAGGCTACTGCCTCGAAATCCGCGAATAACGGGGGACCCCGCGGGGGTCCCTCGGACCATTCGAGCGGCCAAGGGCCGCGAGAAGACGGGGAGCAAAGTGACCCGCGAGCGCGGGGAGATCCGGTACCCGTGGGCAACGACCACGGCGGGATTCAGGGCGGGATTACTACTGGAGAGCCGATCACCGGCGAGGTGACGCTGCACGCGCCCACGTCGATCCCGAAAGAGCAGACCACCGTCGACTGGGAGACCGGCGAAAAGAAGGACGTACAGGTGATCGGTCGCCACGATCCGGTCTTACCCCCGCGGGGCGTTCCAGTGATTGAAGCGATGTGCGCGCTGACGATCGTTGATTTCATGTTTCTTGGAGGCAGGATCAACCCCGATCGCATGGATGGCCGCGTCGGCGAGTACGACACCGACTACCACCCACGAAGCCCCGAAAACGAGTAACCGACTGGTCGTATTACCAGCCGAGAGAATCCGTAGTACGAAGAGTTATTAATTTTTAACGTGTTATTCATAACGCGCATGACTACCGAGAGGATTCCGACGACGATTATCAGTGGGGGACTGGGCGCGGGAAAGACGACACTGTTGAATCACCTGCTTACAAGCGCCGAGAAGCGCGATCTCGCAGTCGTCGTCAACGACATGGGCGATCTGAACGTCGATGAACGGCTGGTCGCAAACCACGTCGAGTTGGGTGGCGAGAGCGAGCTTTTGGGGCTGGAAAACGGCTGTATCTGCTGTGGACTACAGGGTAACCTCAGGGATGAGCTGTTTACGCTCGCGCATGACTGCGAGTTCGATCACCTCGTAATCGAGGCCTCGGGAATCAGTGAGCCGGTTCCGGTGGCGGGGCTGTTCGTTGGACGGGGACCCATCGGGGATCGATACGAGCTGGATACGACCGTAACTGTCGTTGACGCTCCGCGCTTTGGAGCGACGTTCGGTCCTGAGACGCTCGAACGCGAGGGCACAGGTGAGAACGGCATGCGCCCGCTGTCGGATCTCACCGTCGAGCAGGTGGAGTTCTGTGACGTGCTCGTCGCGAACAAGCGAGATCTGCTCGACGAGAACGAGGTCGAGTCGATCGAGCGGCTGCTCCGTGTGCTCCAGCCCGACGCCGAGCTACTTTGGACCTCGTTTGGCCAGATCAGTGTTGAGAAAATCCTCGGGACGGGCCGGTTCGATCCCGAACGAGCACAGCAAGCGGCGGGCTGGAAGCAGGCGCTCGAAGCCCACAGTCACGTCGGGCACGATCATGAGGGGCACAGTCATGATGACCACGATCACGACGAACCGGACCACAGCCATGGCCACGATCATGATCACCTTCATCCGCCCGAAGAGTACGGGGTCGATTCGGTCGTCTTCGAGGTCCAACGGCCACTCCATCCCAAGCGATTTCTCGACTGGCTGCGCGATCCGCCCGTCGATATCGTGCGCACGAAGGGAATGGTGTGGGTCGCCGGACGAGAGGAGTACGCCCTGACGGTCGGACAGGCTGGCAAATACGCCCGTGTCGAAGCCGACGGGCGCTGGGTCGCGAGCCTGCCAGAGAGCCAGCAGAACGCACACCGCGATATAGAAAGTCTATGGGACGAACGAGGGGGCGATCGCAGAGTTCAGCTGGTGTGTATCGGTGTCGGACTCGACGAGAGGGCAGCCCTCTATTCATTAGAGAGCTGTCTGTTGACCGACGAGGAGATAGAAGACGACTGGGAGCGCTTCGAGAACCCGTTCCCGCCCCGTCCCGACGTGGATCTCGTGATCGAGCGAGGCGAACCAATTCGAACCGTTTCATCGCTCTGATCAGCGGCCTCACCGATCCGTCGATGACCCTCTGATTAACAATTCGGCTATCGGCCGAACTAGCAATTAGCAGGACCGCCGCGTCGATTCTTAACAAGGGTTTTTATACTTCTGTCTCTGAATTAATAA
>JADFQH010000300.1 GCA_022561895.1 Methanobacteriota archaeon
ACGCTCGCGCTGACGGTCGATCCACTTCATGCCGGTCTGGCGACCGGTTCTCGTCTTTTCGAGTTCGTGTTCGTGGTGTTCGTTACAGAACGGACAGTAGGTGTTGAATCGTCGTGGGATTTCCATTCTTGACTGGACTTGAACATGGTGGCTTAAAACGCGTTTGGTTGCCCTGCGATGGCCGCTGGAAAGGTTGATGTGGCTCCCATCCTGAGACCTAGCCGTGAGAGAGTGCTGGGATTTGATTCGAGATTGCGCGAACGCGGAGCCGATCCTCGGGCCACCGGCATCGCTCGAAGCGAGTCAAGAGATGAGTCATGTACATTGAAATCCTCGGAGGAACACTGCTCAGTGTTCTCCTTCTCACAGCCGGGTTAGGAATCGCCCACCGACTGGATCGTTCGACAAAAACGATTGTCGCAGAACGCGGCGAGTCGGTGAGCACATTACAGCCCGACGGTGGTGTTGCGACCGGCTACGGCTTCGTCACCTCGAAGCCCACGGGACTCATTCGTTGGCTCACTACTGTCGACCACCGAGATATCGGCATCCTCTATCTCACCTTCGGGGTGTTCATGTTCCTCTGGGGCGGCACGGACGCGATGATGGCCCGGACCGAGCTACTGACGCCGGAAGCGACTGTCTTCGGGATCCAGACGTACAACGAACTCTTTACGACACACGCGGTGACGATGCTGTTCCTGTTTGCGACACCCATCCTTTTCGGAATTGCGAACTACTTTCTGCCGATCATGATCGGGGCCGACGATATGGCGTTTCCCCGCATCAACGCCATCGGCTTTTGGGTGCTCCCGCCCGCCGCTGTGCTGATGCGCTTTGGGATCATCAGCGACGCGATGGCGACGATCATCGGGCCGGTCCTGCCGGCGATCTCGACCCTGCTGATGGGTTTTTCACCGATCAGCATCGCCTGGACGCTCTACCCGCCTCTCTCGACGCAGACGATCAACCCGCAGATCGACATGTTCCTGCTTGGCCTACATCTCTCGGGCATCGGAACGACGCTCGGTGCGATCAACATCATCGCCACCGTTTTTGCCGAACGCTCGCCCGACGTCTCGTGGGCGCGCCTCGATATCCTCTCGTGGACGCTGCTCACCCAAGCGGGGCTCATCCTGTTTGCCTTCCCGCTTTTGGGTGCGGTCCTGATCATGCTGCTGCTCGACCGAAACCTCGGGACGACCTTCTTCGCCGTCGAACACGGGGGGTATATCCTCTATCAGCACCTCTTTTGGTTCTTCGGCCATCCCGAGGTGTATATCCTCATCCTCCCGCCGTTCGGGCTGATTAGCCTCATCCTCCCGAAGTTCGCGGGCCGGAAGCTCTTTGGCTACAAGTACATCGTCTACTCGACGCTCGCCATCGGGGTCCTCTCGTTCGGGGTGTGGGCACACCACATGTTCACGACCGGGATGGACCCCCGGATCGGGGGTGCGTTCATGGCGGTAACCATTGCGATTGCGGTACCGAGCGCCGTCAAAGTGTTCAACTGGCTCACGACGATGTGGGACGGCAACATCCGCCTCGAAGCCCCGATGCTCTTCTGTCTCGGTGGGATCTCGACGTTCATCGTCGGTGGCGTTACCGGGATCTTCCTCGGCTCGATCCCGGTGAACCAGATCTATCACGCGACGTACTACGTCGTTGGCCATTTCCACTTTTTCGTCTCGGGAATCATCCTGTTTGCCGTCTTTGCGGGCATCTACTACTGGTTCCCGCTCATGAGTCGTCGGATGTACAACAAACAGCTCGCGGTCGCCCACTTCGTGCTCTCGTTCGTCGGCGCGAACCTGCTTTCGTTCGGGATGTTGCTCCTCGGGATCCTCGGTCTCCCGCGGCGATCCGCGACCTATCCCGTCGAGTTCCTCCCGCTCCAGCTGGTTACAGGTCTTGGCGCTGCGCTGCTTGCGATCGGGCAGGTCATCTGGCTGTACAACATGGTTCAGTCCTATCGGGCGGGTCGGATCGTCATGGATGCGGACGTTTGGGGGCTAAAGGAGTACGGTCAGTTCACGAAGGAGTGGGAGTGGTTCGAGAGCCAGCTCGAAGCAGCTCAGGAAACGGTCGACGAACCCACCGAGGCCGAACGGACGACACAGCAGTGACCGGCCCCCTCGGCTCTGACATGCAAACAGATATATGCCAATAGCGACATATCGGTGAGTAACGTGTCCAGAGAACGGTGGAGCTGCGAAACCGCAATCATACATGTATGAGCTACCGACCATCGATGGGTCTTCCCTCGGGCCGGGAACTAACGTACTCGTCTCAGGTCCGGCGATGAGCGGGAAGCAGCGCTTCGGTCTCGAAACCCTCGCTGCGGGAAGCCGACACGGTGATGGCGCGATCGTCGTCTCGACGAAAGACACCGGCTCGCGAATTCTCGATCGGTACGCCGAGATCAGCGACGAGGACTCGCCCATCGGCGTCATCGACTGCGTAACCCAACAACAGGGGATCGAACCCGCGGAGGACGACCGGGTTCTGTACGCGGCTTCGCCCGTCGATATGACGGGGATCGGGATCAGCTTCTCGAAGCTGCTCGAATCGTTCTACAGCGACCACGATAGAAAACGAAATCGCGTGCTACTTTCCTCGCTTTCGACCCTGTTGATGTACGCGGATCTCCAGACCGTCTTTCGGTTTCTCCACGTCTTTACCGGACGGGTCCAGAGCGCGAACGCTTTGGGACTGTTCTGCCTCGATTCGAGTGCGCACGACGACCGGACGATGAACACGCTGAAACAGCTGTTCGACGGCCAGCTCACCCTCTCGCCGGAGGAGCCGCCATCGCTACAGCTTTCGGGTCAGTCGTCGTCGAATTAGCCGCCGTCAGAAACGTTATTCGTGGCGACTACCTCATCGTAGCTATGCCAGTCGAGAGCGATGCCGAGCTACGAGAGCTGCTCGGCCTTCGCACCGTCGCCGTCGTCGGCTGTTCTACCACGCCGGGAAAGGACGCCCACGAGATCCCAAAGTATCTCACCGAACACGGCTATGACGTGATCCCGGTTAATCCAAACGCGGAGGAAGTCCTCGATCGGCCCGCCTATGACTCACTCTCGGAAGTCAAAGAGGAGATCGACATCGTCGACGTTTTTCGCCCCAGCGAAGAGGTGGCGGGGATCGTCGAGGAGACACTCGACCGAGAGGACGTGATGGTGCTCTGGCTCCAGCTCGGGATCTCCGACCCCGAGGCGGAAGCCCGCGCCGAGGAGGGCGGGATTCACGTCGTCTCCGATCGCTGTATGAAGGTCGAACACCAGCGACTTCACGCGCCGTAGCCGTTCCCGCCTCGAACGGTGTGCTTCTCGTGCTCACTTAACTCGCTGGCAAGGACCTGCAACGCGTCTATTGTCTGGTCGGCTAGAGGATCTATCGGTCCGTTAGGCCGGACCACTGTCGGGAGCTCACCACCGGTGGCTGTCAGAGGCAGCCGCCCTCCCCGGTTTCGTTGTCGAGATCGGGCAGAACGACGCACGTCAGTCCTCCCACTCCTC
>JADFQH010000301.1 GCA_022561895.1 Methanobacteriota archaeon
GCCCACTGGAACGTCGCCCGGCGCCTGGACCCACAAATCGACGTCGGTATCCAGCTCCGCCGGCCAGGAGATCTCCACGATCACGTTGCCGGGCGGCTCCGATTCGTTCTCCTTGGCCTCGGGATTGAAATGGATCAGCAGGATCACCGAGATGAATACGAAACCCAGCAAAGCGAGCAGGATCGTGTCGCGGAACACCGTCTCGGACGCGTTTACCCGTTGCGGGCCGAATGCGATCATGATCTCACGCCTCGAAAACCAGCGCGGCGACTCAGTGAGCCTAGCGGCGTTCGAGACGGTCGTCGTCTACTTCTACCCGCGTGCGGACACGCCGGGCTGTACCACCGAAGCCTGCGAGTTCCGGGATTCGTGGGCCGACTTCGAGGAGCGCGGGATCGACGTGGTGGGGATCAGCGACGATCCCGTCTCGGATCTCGAATCATTCAGTGAAGAATACGACCTGCCCTTCGATCTCCTCTCGGATCCCGACGGCGAGACCGCCGCCGCCTATGACTCCTACGGCGAGAAAAATATGTTCGGAAACACGTTTGAGGGAGTTTTCAGAAACACCTACGTCGTCAGCGACGGAGAGATCGTCGCGGCCTACGAGGGCGTCTCCCCCGAAGGCCACGCCGGCGAGATCCTCTCGGGTATGAGCTACTGACTCGCGCCCCAGCGAAGCAGCTCGGAGTAGTCGGTGATCAGGCCGTCGACGCCGGCCTCAATCAGTCGCTCGCACTCGTACCACGTGTTGATCGTCCAGACGTTGACCGGTACGCCCAAACTATGGGCCTCGGAAACGAGATCGATATCCTCGAACTCCTCCTCGAAGAAGGGCGTCCCCTGAATCATCTCGAGTGGGGGGTTAATCGCCTCACAATCGTACTTCTCGGTGACGGAAAGTCCCTCTTCGATCGACTCGTCGAGGAGATACGCCGCCGCGAGCTCGGGGGCGATCTCGCTGACGGTGGCGAGCGCACCTTCCCAGAACGTCGAAAACAACAGCTCGTTGTCGTACTCGCCTGCGATTTCGATCACTGTTTCGAGCCATTCCCACTCCTCGCGTTCGGCTTCGGGATCCTCGACTCGGCCCATCTCGACATCGGGCGAACCGGCTTTGATGTCGATATTGACGCCGATCTTTTCAGGGATTGCGTCCATCGATTCGCGAAGCGTGGGGATCGTCTGGCCGCTTTCTAAGACCTCCGCGGAAAACACCGTCTCCGCGAACTGCTCGTAAACGATTCCTTCGGTGTCGGTCAAATCCCCGAGTTCCTCGTCGTGGAAAACGGCGATCTCGCCGTCACAGGTCGGATACACGTCGAGTTCGATCCAGTCGGCCCGTCGTCTGTCTGCCGCGTCGTCCGTCTCGCCCTCCGAGGCGAACTCGAACGCGCTGACGGTGTTTTCGGGATGAATGTCCGCGAACCCGCGATGAGCAACCAGCGTAGGTCGATCGCTCACGTCGAGTTCGGTGTCGCCGGTCTCACTGGCTTGGGCAGATCCCATCGCGCCTGCACCCAACACGGCTCCCGCACCAGCAACGAACGTCCGCCGGTTCAGCATACTTGTCGTATTTCGCATAGCGAAAGAACAATAAAGTGGAAATTCGATGAATTTAACTAATGCGGCAATATAATATTCATTAGGTCAATATAGATATATATCTGCGAACTGCGATTCGAAGTTCAGACGCGAGGTTCGTCGAGGCTCTCCAGTACGTGCTCGGAAAAGTCGACTTCCGAGAGTTCGTCGTCTTCGAGTGCGTATAACCACTCGACATCCATCTTCCAGGTTCCTCGGATCTCGCCGTCGTCATCGACTGCGGTGGCCTCGATGGTCGTCGGCTCCCACCCTTCTTCTACGGCCTCTCGGAAGATGTTGATCATCCGTCCGATCTGCTGGTGGGGGACGCCCTCGCCAGGGGCGATCGTCTCGTACTCGATCTCGATCCGGTCTTCGTGCTTCTCGACCGACTCGAAGTATACGCCTTGGGCCATCAGCCGGTAGCCGACCTGTTCGATCACGTCGTCGTTTTCCTCGAAGGACATACTCTCGATATATCGTGCGAACGTATAATCAGTGGCGCTCCCAGAACCGCTCCAATCCAAAGGCGAGCATATCCGAACTCACGGGTCGGAACTCCTCGCGTTCTTCTTCGGGAAAATGTTTTCGGACGCTATCCCATGAATCGCGGGCGTAGCGGGCGTCGAGCAGCACGCGCACGCCGACCTCCTCGGACCCTCGAATGACTCGCCCGATGGCCTGTCTGGCTTTTCTGACGGCGGGAACAGTGAGAGAGTACTCGAACCCACTTCCAAACTCGCGGTCGTAGGCGGTTCTGACGGCTTTGGTCCGCGGGCTCGCGGTGTTGATGATCGGCACGCCACAGATCACCGCCGCAGAAAGGCGATCACCGCTGTAGTCGACGCCCTCCGTGAGTGTCCCCCGGAGACTCGTCACGAGGACTTTCGCCTCGCCCGCGAAGAAGTCGGATTTGAGGTCCTCAGTAGTGCTGTCGCCCGAACTTTCGTCGAGCAGCACGGGCTTTTCGGTCCGTGATTCGAGATGAGAGGCGGCCCACGCTGCCTCGGCGTAGTTCGGCATTCCCACGAGGACGTTGCCGGGGCTTTCTGCGACATTGCCGAGCAGATCGCCGTAGAGCTGGCGAACTGACGTACTCTCCTCGGGCGAGCCCCGATTCCCGTAGGTGAACTTCGGGGCGTCCACCGCAAAGCTCGCGCGGTTTTCTTCGGGGAAATCGAGCGGGAAAGTCCGCTCGACGATCGGCCGTCCAAGGACGGGAAGCATGGCCTTGGAGCGGTCCCGGGTGAGCGGGTCCAGCCGAGCGCCTTTTCCCGCGGCGAGTATTACGCCTTGCATCCTATTCGGCCTGGATGACGAGGCCGCGCCGCGATATCCGTGGCTGGGAGATCCGCGCGGCTTTCAGTCCGGCGCCGGCCAGCTCCCTCTCCCAGGCCTCGGCGACCCGGCCCTCGTCGCCGGGCAACGTGAGGGCAAAGACCGACCCACCGCTACCGGCGCCGGTCAGCTTGGCCCCGAGGGCGCCGCTCTCGAGGGCGGCGTCTATCAGCATGTTGTTGGCCCAGCCGGCCCCGTCTTTGAAGCCACAGTAGGTCATCATCCGGTCCACGACCCGGTGGTTCTCGTTCATCAGCCTGCCCACGGTCGGAAGGTCTCCACTCAGGAGAGCGGCCTTGCCTCGCCAGGCGGTCTCCCAGGCGGCGCTCATGAACTGGACCATCGGCGGCATGGTCCCGCCGCGCCGCTCCCACTCCTCGTGCTCCTGCAGATAGCGAGGGCGCATCGTCCCGTGAACGTCCCCGGAGTCGCGCTCGACGCCGGTGGAGACCAGGACCAGCGGCAGGGCCTCGACCCACTCGTCCAGCCGCTCGTAGGTGGCGTATGGCTCCTGGCCGATTGCACTGTGGTGCAGCTTGCCGCGATAGTCGATGTAGGCGATGCCGCCGAAGAGGGGCACGTACCGGTCGG
>JADFQH010000302.1 GCA_022561895.1 Methanobacteriota archaeon
CGCGAAGCGGCCTTTCCTATGGACCTGCAAAGGGCGAGGAAAACGAGGCGCAACGCGCCTCGGAAAAGCGAACGGCGAAGCCGTGAGCAATCGCTGCCAAGCCGTGCCGAGGGCTTTCAGGAAGACATTTGGCCCGAGACCGAGTTGATAGGCCATGATCGACGAGACGGTCGCGGAGATCGAGGGGATGCAGACACACAGCTCCTCGGTCGTGGCTGTCAAATCCGCGCGTGCGCTTTCGGAGCTGGCCGAACGCGAGTACGCGACGGTCGAGGAGTTCATCCGGGATGTCGAGCGAAACAGTTCGGTCCTCCGGCGGGCGAACCCCTCACACGCCTCGCTCTTTAACGTCCAGCGGACGATCACCCGCGAAGTGAACGAGGCGGAACCCGACGATGTCGAGGCGGCAAAGGCCGCACTCTCCGAAGCGATCTCTCGAGTAGTCGAGCGGATCGAAGAGGGGAAAAAACAAGCGGCGGCCCACACCGCGGAGTATATCGAAGACGGAATGACGATCCTCACGCACGACTACTCCTCGACGGTGAACGCAGCGATCGAGGAGGCAGTCGGCGCGAGCGTCGAGGTGTCGGTGTACGTCACCGAGGCCCGGCCTCGGCTCGCGGGCAGGAAGACAGCTCGAAAGCTCGGTTCGATCGACGGCGTCGAGCCGACGCTGATCATCGACAGCGCCGCGGGGAACTACCTCGAAGAATGCGACGCCGTCCTCATGGGGATGGACTGTTTGGTCGGCGACACACTCTACAACCGGGTGGGGACCTATCCCATCGCGGCGACCGCGGCGGATCTCGACGTGCCGATGTACGTCACGGGATCGGGGGCGAAGCTGATCGACAGCGGCTTCGTCTTCGAAAACGAGTACCGCCCGGCAAGCGAGGTGTTGCTCGAACCCGCGGAAGGGTTTGCGGTCGAAAATCCACTCTACGATGCGACGCCGGTTCGGCTGCTCGATGGGATCATCACTGACGACGGCGCGATGTCGTTCTAATGCGAGTCTAAAACTAGTTATAGCTCCCGCCGGTAGCCTGACTGTGAACTTCACGCCGATCTCGCGTCATGGACTCATCGGTGATGGCAGCACCTGCGCGCTCGTCACCGACTCGGGTTCGATCGACTGGTGGTGCGTGCCAGCACTCGACTCATCGAGCGTCTTCGGCCGGATTCTCGATCCCGACATGGGCGAGTTCGCAATCCATCCCGTCTCGCCAGCAACGAGCACGCAACGATACGAACCGAAAACGAACGTGCTTCACACCGAGTTCGAGACCCCCTCGGGAACGCTTACGCTGACTGATTTCATCCCGAGCCAGAACGATCCGACTGACACACCGGCGATCTACCGACGGGTGCGGTGTGATCGGGGAGTCGTCACCACAGAAACCGTCTTCGAACCGCGCTTTGAGTATGGACGGGCGAACACTACCGTCGAGGAGACAGGGGAAAGTATCGTCGCTAAGGGCAACGACGAACGCCTTCGGCTCGAAAGCGAGTCCTCACTCACGGTCGAGAACGACCGCGCGGTCTGTCACGAGACGCTCTCGGAAGGCGACGTTCGGTGGTCGGTCACAGCGTACGACACCGATAGCGAGCGGCCGCTGATTCCGAGCAACGGCGAGGAGAAGCTGGCGACGACGCTCGAACGCTGGAAGGACTGGGTCGGGCAGGGCAACGGGACTGTCGCGGACGTGATCGAGGAGCGCTGGGAGGACCCCGTCGTCCGGTCGGGACTCGTTCTCAAGCTGCTGATGCAAGAAGAGACCGGCGCGATCTGTGCTGCGCCGACGACCTCACTGCCTGAGACTCTCGGAGGTGTGCGAAACTGGGATTACAGATACAACTGGATCCGCGACGCAAAGCTCACCGTTCAAGCGCTCTACGCACTCGGCCAAACAACGGAGGCCCATGACTACTTCGAATGGTTCATGAACCTCTGTGCGAGCGATCCTTCGGATCTCCAGCCGCTCTATGGTCTGCGTGGTGAGACGGATCTCGACGAGGAGGTGCTTTCCGAACACACCGGCTATCGTTACTCGACGCCAGTTCGGATCGGCAACGCGGCCGCAGATCAACACCAGCTCGACATTTATGGCGGCGTCGTTCAGGGCATCTACGAGACGCTTCGATACGACGGGAGCCTCGATGAGACGGACTGGAACGCGATCTCAGCGATCATCGAGCATATCTGTACCATCTGGGACGAACCCGACGAGGGGATCTGGGAGTTTCGCGAGGAACCGGAACACCACGTCAACTCGAAGCTCATGTGCTGGGTTGGTCTGGATCGCGGGATCGAGATCGCAGCGATGCAGGATCGAAACGCCCCGCTTGATCGTTGGAAAACGGTTCGCAAGGAGATCAGAGAGGCCATCCTAGAGCGGGGCTACAGTGGGGAGGCGGAATCATTCGTCCAGCATTTCGACACGGATGAGCATCTCGATGCGGCGGCCCTGATGATCCCGATCACCGGGTTTCTGCCCCCCGACGACGAACGGGTCCAGAACACGATCGACGCGATCATCGAGGAGCTGACGACCGACGAGGGGTTCGTCTATCGGTACAAGCGCGACGACGGTCTGCCAGGCGAAGAGGGGGCCTTTGTCCTCTGTTCGTTCTGGTTGGTCGATGCGCTTGCGCTCTCCGGGCGACTCGATGAAGCAGAAGCGATCTTCGAGAGCCTGCTCGATCACGCGAGCCCGCTCGGGCTGCTCGCCGAAGAGATCGAACCCGAAACCGGCACCCACCTCGGCAACTTCCCACAGGCCTTCAGCCATATCGGGTTGATCAACAGCGCGATCTACCTCAGCGTTGCAAGAGACGAGGAGATCGACCCGACGGGTGGTGAGTTCAGCGCCTACCTCAACTGAGTGTTTCCGTCGCGTTATCCCGCGGACGATAGCCGATCTGTAATGTTTGGGTGAGCGAGAGATACCGCTCGTCGTTGGCCGAGATCACGTTCGCGGTGAGGGGGTTTTCGGGAAGCTTCGCGGCGACCGCCGTCTCGATCGCGTTTCGACAGTCCCGCGGGCTGAGCCACATCGCACGTGCGAACCGGGCGTGTTCGTCGCTTTCATCCTGGGTTTCCCCGAGATCCTCCTCGTCCAACAGCCATCCGATTCTGAGGGAAACCACGTCGAGACCGTGTCTGTCGGCGTAGTAGCTCCCGAGGGCCTCGCCCGCGACCTTGCTCACCCCGTAGAACGAATCGGGACGGGGCGGGTCGTCGGGATCGACTACGGTCGGGGTCTCGATCATCGATTCGGGTTCGGCAGGATCGGCCGCGTTTTCCATGTGTGCGACGTGATTCGAGGAGGAAAAGACCACGCGATCGAGATCGTTCTCGACTGCGGCTTCAAAGACGTTGTACGTTCCATCGACGTTCACCTCCCGGACCTCCTCCCAGTCGGCCTCCGGCGAAGGGTTGGCTGCGAGATGAACGACGACATCGTGACCCGAGAGGGCCGCAGAAAGCTCCTCGGACTC
>JADFQH010000303.1 GCA_022561895.1 Methanobacteriota archaeon
CATCCCGAAGCTCCGTTCCCGGCTGCTCGCGCGAAAGTGTGTAGGTCGTTCCGATCAGCCCGTCGATCTTCTCCGCGGAGACGCCGCTTGCAACGGCTCTGCGAACCAACGCGTTCGCGACCACCTGTTTTTCCTCGTCGATGAGGTCGGCCCAACAGCGCCACTCGCTTCCGTCCCGAAGATCGAGATCGAGTCCGTCGAGAAACCGAAGGACTCCGTTCGAATCGTTCGATATTCCCGGAATACCGATGTCGCCGGTATACTCGAGCAGTTTCGGGAGCGGGCGGGTCTGAGTGCCATAGAGCGCGAGATCCGTCCCGGTATCGAGCACGCCGGCTTCGACGCCTTCCTCGACGATCGTCGCGTTCGCGCCGGCGAGTTCGCCGTCGCTCGCCTGCATATCCCCGACCGCACCCACGACGGCGAGCGCGGCGAGATCGGTGTTTTCTGCTCGCGGGTCCCGCCCGCTCGCTTTTGAGGTGCGTCGCACCTCGCTTTCGCCCAGTGCGCGCGCGAGGAGATAGGTGGTTCCCGCACCCGAGAGCTCCGACGCCCCGTTTATCCCTTCGAGAAGCGGATTACAGTGAAACTTCGTCTCCGCCTCCGCGGGCTGGTGATGATCACAGATTATCGGTGTAAAGTCGCCCCGTTCCTCGTGTTCTGTGATGAGATCCAACTGGCCGCTGCCGAAGTCGGTAAAGAGAACAGTGTCGAAATCGGTCGCAGCAACTCCTTCTAGCTCGTCCGCGTCGAGCTGTTTTGCGAACGTCGTCTCGAACGAGATCTCCGCCCGAGTGAGCGCACTCGCGGCGATCCCCGCGCTGGTTAGTCCGTCGGCGTCGATATGCGAGACGAGCAAGACCTCCTCGGCGTCCCGTAGTCGCTCGGCACAGGCGGTTGCACGCGATTCGAGTTCGGGGACCGGAACGGTCATCTACCCACCTCTGGGTCGTCTTCGAATATAAAGTTCCGGAGTCGGTACGGGGGTGGTTATTTTCGGGCTTGCATGCTCTCTACTGCCGGACGTAAGGTGGAAAAACTTCGGTGTACCGATCAACCGAAACCCTGTCAACCGTTACGTCCGACAGTATCAGGTATGGTCTCGGATTCGAGCGTCACGACGCTGGTGAAACTTCTCGTGGTGGGGCTGTTTGCGGTCACGGTCGTCTCGACGTATCTGACGAGTCGACAGGTCGGTCCCGCCGCCGCGGTTCCGAGTCTCATCGGCATCTACATCACGCTCACCCTCGCTATCGGCGTTTTCGTCACGAGCCTGCTCGATCCCCGGTTTCAGGTCGCGTTCGCGCTCGGCATCACGGCGTTCGGGGGGTCGCTCTATCTCACCGATGGCTCGCTTCTCGGGGTCCTGCTCGCGATCATCGGTCTCTTTACGCTCGGCACAAAGGGTCGCGAACTCGCACAATAACAGCGGCTGGTTTTGGTACGCTGCTGTGACTGGCTGATCTCCCGTTCAGTCATTCCGTGCCGTCCGTTCGACCACTTCGCGGGCAAACCCCTCGAAGCTCGCGGTCTCAGGGACGACATCCACCGCGATCCCCCGCGACTCGGCGGTCTCCCTCGTCGGCTCCCCGATCGCGCCGACAACGGCGTTCGAAAGCTTGGCCACCGCCTCCTCGCGGAGTCCGCGCTCGGCGGCGGCGGCGAGGAAATGTTCGACCGTCAACGAGGAGGTAAAGAGCGCCCCCTCGATCTCGCCGCGTGCGCACTTCTCGACCGAGATACCCGCCTCGGGCGGTCGAGCGAGTCGGTAGAGCACCGTCTCGTGAACGTACGCACCCGCCTCGTTCAGCCCAGTCATGAGGACTTCGCTGCCGTGATCCGAGCGGGCCACCTCGACTCGCACACCGCCAACCTCGTTTTCCAGAGCACGAACCAGTCCCGTCGAAGAGAACTCCTCGGGCACGAGATCCACCTCGTATCCCGCCTCCCGCAGCGCTCTCGCCGTCCGATCCCCGATCGCACAGATCTCACCCGAGGGCGTCCACCCCTCGCTCGCCGCGCACTCGACGCCCGTCTTGCTCGTCAGGACCGTAAACTCGCTGTCCTCGCGCGGACTTGCTCCCGTCGACTCGACCGCGAGCATCGGGTCCGCTATTGGGACCGCACCGAGCGATTCGAGCAGTTCCGTTGCCTCGGTCAGCCGATCGTCGTCCGGTCGGAAGACGGCGATCCGGGCTTGCTGACTCATTTTCTTCCCTCGCTCGCATACCGTTTTGCGACCCCGCCGATGACGGTCACTGCGGGCGGTTCGATCCCTTCCCTGTCCCGAACCGAGACGATTGTTTCGAGGGTCCCCCCTGCGATTCGTCCGTCTGACCACGTCCCTCGCTCGATCAGCGCAACCGGCGTCTCGCGGTCCATTCCTGCCTCGATGAGTGCGTTCGTGTACTCGGGAAGCTTCCCGACGCCCATCAGCACCACGATCGTTCCCCCTGTGGCTGCAAGCGCTGCCCAGTCGACTGCGGACTCCGCTTTCGTGGGGTCCTCGTGACCGGTGACGAACGAAACATTGGAGGCGTGATCGCGGTGGGTCACCGGCACGCCGAACACCGCGGGCGCGGCGATCGCGGAGCTGATTCCCGGAACGACTTCGACCTCGATTCCGTGCTCTCGGAGATACTCTAGTTCTTCGCCCCCGCGCCCGAAGACGAAGGGATCGCCGCCTTTCAGTCGAACCACTCGCTTTCCCTCGCGAGCGAGTTCGAGGAGTCGTTCGTTGATCTCCTTCTGGCTCGTGCGCTCGCCGCCCGCTCGCTTTCCCACGTCCTCTCGTTTCCCTTCGGGAATCGCTTCGATGATCTCCGGGCCGGGCAGCTTATCGTGGAGTACGATATCGCTCTCCTCGATCAGCCGTCTGGCTTTCACAGTCATCAACTCCGGATCACCGGGTCCGCTTCCGACGAGATAAACGGCTCCGGTCATTTTTCGACCGTTTCTCCTTCGTTTTCCCGCTCGCTCTCGTCCTCGCGCTCCGTATCGATCTCCTCGGCGTTCGCCTCGCGTTTTGCCTCCTCGATCAGTTCGCGTGCGCCCCGTTCTGCGAGCTCGTCCGCGAGATCGCGGGCAGTCTCGGCGTGGCGTTCGACGGGTAGATCCCGCGTCACCGAGATGGTCGGCTCGCCCTCGCGAGCAAGCACTTGTACGCGCGTATGGACGTACTCGCCCTGTATCACCGCATGGATACCGATCGGTGCGACACACCCCCCACCGAGAGTCGCTAAAATGGTGCGTTCGACGGTGGTCTCGACCCGGCTCCGGGGATGGTCGAGGGCGTCGTTCACCTCGCGTGCGAGTTCGGTGTCCTCCATCGTGATCGCAAGCGCACCCTGACCCGCCGCCGGAACGAAGGTGTTTGGCGAAAGTGCCCGTGTTGGGATCTCCCGACCCAGCCCTGACCGCTCCAACCCAGCGGCCGCAAGCACGATCGCGTCGAACTCCTCGGTTCGTTCGAACGCTCGTCGTTCGAGATCGGAG
>JADFQH010000304.1 GCA_022561895.1 Methanobacteriota archaeon
ATAAATAAATTCCATAAACATCAGGGTGAATCAATAAAAAATATTGTAAAAAATGAAAGACACACCGTAATATCTTCGGGCACGGGTTCTGGAAAAACCCACGGCGCGAAGAACGTCCTCAGACAGTATCTCCACTCCGATCGAGCCTACGAACTCGACGACGGGCGGACGATCGCGCCGGCGGTCGTCCAGTTCGACCCCCAAGACGAGTACGCCCAGATGCACGACGACAACCCCGCCATCGAAAGCGAAGACGAGCGCACCTACGATCGCGAAGGGATCGCCCACGGCGGCCACAGTAATACGAAAGCCCTCATCCCGAAGGTCGGCTCCTCGACCTACAGCTCCGGCGACCACCACGCCGAACAGGTCGAGTTCACCATCCCCTTCTCGATGGTAGAGACGAACAAGTGGCTCGTTGCGGGCAGCGATCTGAACGACAACCAGTACAACGCCCTGACCTATCTCCTCGAACGGTTTTTCAGGGAGTACGGCGATGCTGGCACGTACGCCGAGTTCAAAACGTTTCTTAGCAATCCCGCGCTGCGCGAGGAACTCGACGAGAGCGGGCGGGTCCACGAGGCGACGTTCGACGCCGTAAAACGCCGAGCCCACGGCTTCGACAGCGTCTTCGATCAGAGCGCCCCGCCGATTACGGATATCGTCCACGAGTTCGTTCGCCCCGGCGGCCTTACCGTTGTACCGACCTATCACATCAACGATTCGCGCGCGACCGAGGTCGTCGTTCTCGCGCTCGCCAGTCTGCTCGTCGACCAGAAGCTCTCGAACGATCCCGACTTCGACCGGATCAAGGAAACCCCACTGATACTCGGGATGGACGAGGCACACAACTTTCTGAGCGGAGCCGAAAGCGCTCAGGGTGGGAAAGTAATCGGAAAGTTCGCGGAAGCCGCAAAACAGGGCCGAAAGGAGCGACTTGGGCTGTTCTTGATCACACAGGACCCACAGGATATCGCCGATCCCGTCTTCAAGCAGATTAATACAAAAATCGTGCTCAACCTCGGCGATCAAGATGCGATCTCGTCGGTGAACATTCCCACAAATCTTCAAGGGAAGGTTCCCTACATGGAGAAGGGACAGATGGTCGTCTACTCGCCGGACAACTCCGAACCGGTCGAGCTGATCGGACTGGCGAACTGTCTGACGAAACACGAGTAGGCGCAGGCTATAATTGGAGGGCCGTCGATTGTTCGGTATGGCTCATCGTATTCTGGTTCCGACCGACGGTTCGCCACAAGCACGAGAGGCACTCGACTACGCGATGGCGGAGTTTCCCGACGCGACGTTCATTGCGATCACCGTGCTCAACCCCGCAGATATGAGCATGGGCGGGACCGAGATGGGGATGGCCTCCTACGCCGATCAGTGGATGGAAGCCGAAGAGGAGCGAGCCGAAGAACGCTTCGAGGAGCTTCGTTCCCTCGCCGCAGACCGCGGCGTTGCACTCGAAGGTGAGACCGTCCTCGGGCGACCCGCCCGTGCGATCATCGAGTACGCAGAGGAAAACGAGATCGATCAGGTGGTGATGGGAAGCCATGGCCGCGACGGCGTCTCGCGAATCCTACTTGGCAGCGTTGCAGAAACCGTCGTCCGGCGCTCGCCGTGTCCGGTAACGGTCGTTCGCTGACCGAAACGAATCGCTCCGAAACGCTCTCGTTTCATTTTGGCAGTCAGTAACGTGTAGAACCTTGTCCTTCGAGACCGTCTAAGAGCTATGGTACGTATCGACAGCTCGGCGGTTGGCAGCGGGTTGATCATCGGTGGTCTCGTCCATCTTCTGTTTCCGAACCAGCTACTCACCACCGCTCGGTACGCGTACAAACACTCGTTGGCCGTCGAATTCACCCCGACGCAGACCGCAGAACGCCGTATTCGGGCAGTTGGAATCGCGATGCTTGCGGCCGGAACCGTCGTCTCCGCGACCGACCGCTCGATATCCGTTTCTTCAGGACGAGTAGAATGAGCGAACGATTCTCCGGGTCGCATGAAACGTTTCATCCATTCTACATCCTTCGTGAAAGGTCAGCATCACGTTCCCGGCTTAGCTAAAACGACCAAAAATCACTGTAAAACTCCTGCCATTATATACCATCTACTGACATATTGAGTGACAGACACGAGGTATCACTCGATGTCAATGCCCTCCATCCACAACGACGGGTCCGCCTGTGCGGACACAGAACAGCCTTCGGATCACTCCCGCCAGCTCGCGGTTTCGACGGTCGCCCGCCCGTTCGAGGCGGCCGCCTTCTGGAGCGCTATTGCGCTTCCGTTTCTGTACTTGCCGCTGTTGGTCAGCGGTCTCGGTTCGAGCGCCCAGTTCACTGCGTTTCTCGCGTTGCTCGCGCTTCATGTGGTTGCGATCGTCGGCGGTCATCGATACAATCGCACGTGAGGTGTAGAACCGCCTGTTCTCTCGTCCGAGAGGACCGGATGCTGGCTCAACGAAACCGGTCATCGTGGAGATGACACGCCGCCGGGTGTGTCCGATTCTCGGAAACCAGTGCCGGTCGCTCGCGCTCACAGACCGTCTCGAACTCCTCTGCGAGCAGTAACTCCGCTTCCACGAACTTCTCGTTAGCCACTTCCAAAAGCGCCTCGGAGAGGACGTCTTCTGCTGTCGGATCCGAAAGCGTCCCGAGATCGTGTTCCTCACGGATTGCTTGTGTGACTGCGTTGTTGTTCGGATCATCGAGACGCTCACGAATTCCCCCGATACTGATGTCCCGGCGTTCGATCCGCTCGCGTAGGTTCATCACTGAACGCCACGTCCCTTGATCGAACTCGTAGCCTTCCGGCTGGATGATCTTTGGGCATCTCGTTCGGAACCGACAGCCACTCGGCGGGTTTCGCGGCGAGGGAACGTCGCCCGAGAGGGTCGTTATTTCACGGTCGCGTTCGTCTACGGTCGCGCGCGGAACGCTCTCTAAGAGCGCCTCTGTGTAGGGGTGTTGTGGCTCCTCGAAGATCTCGGCGACCGGACCGATCTCGACGATCTCGCCGAGATACATCACCGCGACCCGATCGCAGTTATGGCGAATCACGGAGAGATCGTGGCTGATGAGCAGGTAGGTGAGCGAGAACTCCTCTTGGAGATCGTCGAGCAGGTTGAGGACTTGGGCCTGTACGGAGACGTCGAGCGCGCTCGTCGGTTCGTCGAGAACGATGAACTCCGGTTCGAGCGCAAGCGCGCGGGCGATGCCGATGCGCTGGCGTTGTCCGCCCGAGAACTCGTGTGGGTAGCGATCCAACTGACCGCCGGACAGTCCCACCCGTTCGAGCAGCTCTTTCGTGCGTTCTCGTCGTTCCGCTTTCGTTCCAATGTCGTGGACATCGAGCGGCTGACGGATGATCTGGCCGATCGTCATTCGTGGATCGAGACTCGAGTACGGGTCCTGAAAGACGATCTGGGCCTGTCTCCTGAACTCGTTTCCGACCCCGTTGCTCACTTCTTCGCCATCGA
>JADFQH010000305.1 GCA_022561895.1 Methanobacteriota archaeon
CACGCAGTGCCACTGGGAACGATCGTGCGGACACATTTCGCTGTGTTCGAGTTCCGCTCGCCAGTCGATGCGATAGGCGTCGGCCCAGAGGTGCTCCAGATCGTAGAGTTCCCGTTTCTCCGCGCTGAAGACATGCAGCACGACGTCGCCGTAATCCTGCAGAATCCAGTTGGTCCCGTCGTAACCTTCCCGCCCGATGCGGTGGGAACCCTTCCCTTTGAGTACGCGGTCGGCTTCTTCGACGATGGCGTGCATTTGCCTGCGGCTGGTTCCGGTGGTGAGCACGAAGAAATCGACGATCGGAGTCACTTCGGTGAGATCGAGTACGACGACCTCGTCCCGTACTTCCAACAGATCGAAGAGGAGCTTCCAGTGCTCCCGGCCCCGACCACCGACAAGGAGGCGCTGTACTACCACGGGGCCGAACAGGCTGGCTACGACCTGCTCGATCAGAAGAACGTTACCGAGACCGGCTATCGCCCACAACCGAACGCGATCTCTCACCCGGACGAACGGCTTGCTGACAACTACAGTGGTGATTTTACCTTCCCCGATATCGAGGGATCGACCCTTTCGGGACATCACTTCCAAGGGGGATCGCTCCCGCTCGATGCGCCCGTCAGCGAGAAAGCACGGAAGTCGAGCAACGTCGGCTGGGTGCCGCGCGCGCTCGAAACGGGCAACGTCACGATCCGGCCAAACACGTATGTGACGAACGTCAACACCGAAAGCGGGCTGCTGGGGACCGGCAAACCAGCCGCAACCGGCGTCGACGTTCGGGATACGTGGTCCGGTGATACGGAGACGATCACCGGCGACGTGATCGTGATGGCCGGTGGCTGTATCGAAACACCTCGCTTGTGGCTGAACTCCGATCTGCCTCAGAACGAGTGGGTCGGGAAGGGCCTGACGACCCACTGGTTCGACTGGGTCGTCGGGACCTTCGAGGAAGAAGACATTCAGGACGCGATCGGCTCGGACACCGTCCGGCCGTACGTGGGGCAGAACTCGGCGGCCCGCTTCGACAGCCCCGGTCTCGGCGGTCTCGAGCTGATCGGGATGAGTCCCGCGCTGTCGGCGTTCGCCCACTACTCCTTTAGCCAAGCCGGGTATCACTTCGACACCGTCGTCGACGCCGACGCGCCGTGGGATACCCGTGGACGGCTCGTCGAGTCCGAGCTCAAAGAGCGGATGGCCGACTACGAGCGGACGATGGCCCTGCTCGTGATCACGGACGACCTGCCCCGGCAGGAAAACGGCGTCGAGACCGATCCGGCGCTCTCGGACGAACACGGACCCGTTCCGCTGGTCGAGTGGGAACCCCATCCGGACGACGACGCCCGTCGGGACGAACTCGCCGAGATCGCTGGTGAGATCCTCCGGAGTGCTGGTGCAAGCCATGTCCATCGTTCGGACTGGCCACCGTTGCTCCTGCATATGCAGAGTTCAATGGCCCAAGGGAAGGTCGTCGATGAGAACTGTGAGGCCTACGATGTGGATCGGCTGTTCGTCGGCGACCACAGCGCGATGGCAAACGGCGGCGGAAGTCCGAACCCCACCCACACGGGCCAAGCGCTTGCGCTTCGCACCGCGGATCGGATCGAGGAGCTGTACTTCGCCGACTGAGTCGGCGTCGGAAAACACCAACTATGGAACACGCTTTCGACTCGACCGAGTCCGTACGCGACGCCCAGAGCGACGACGCTGGCGCACACGTCGATCGAGGCAACGCGCTTGCAGAGTGTGGCGACTACGGCGCGGCGATCGAGGCGTACGACCGTGCCATCGAGATCGATCCCGAGAACGCCCGTGCGTATCACAACCGTGCAAGCGCGTACGTCGCGTTCGGCGACGCGGGTCGCGTGATGGCCGACTATACTCGCGCGATCGAACTCGATCCCGAGGACGCGACCGCCCATTACAAACGTGCGAACGCGCTTTCGTTGGCTGGCGAGTACGAGCAGTCGATCGAGTCGTTCGACCGGGCGATTGCACTCGATCCTGATCACTCGCAGTCGTACAACGCACGCGGGATCGCCAAAGCAGAACTCAGAGATACGGCCGCGGCTATCGAGGACTACGGCCGGGCGATCGAGCGCGATCCCGAGAACGCTGACGCCCACTACAACCGCGCAATCGCACACGCTCGGTCGGGCAACGTCGAGGCGTCGAACGCGGATCTCGATCGCGCGATGGCACTCGAATCGGGCTACGAAAGCGCGTATCTCGAACGGGGGAACGCCTACGCCGAGGAAGGTAGCTATCGACGGACGATCCAACACCTCGGTTCAACGCCGGAAACGCACACCGCATACTGGGCGAGGAGGAGGCGGCGATCGAGGCGTACTATCACGCCCTCGACCGTGCGAGTCGTCTGCCCGACAACGGGCGACGGGTCCACGGTGCGCTCGCCTCGATGTTCCTCGATCGGGAGAACGGGGATGCGTACGAACGCCACCAGTTCCGGTACGCCGTGCTCTCCATCCTGCAGGGTGAGCGCTGGTCGGGAGTAGTGGCTGGCGCTCGGCTTTTCGAGGCGACAGAGGATCCAGCCACCGAACGACGGCGAAATGCGGCGGCGCTCACACTCGCCGGTGGCTGGCTTGGCGAGCGCGCTGGCGGGTACGCCCCGCCGGAAGTCATCCGACAGGAAACGACAGCAAAACGGGTACTCGAAACATGTGGCTCCCTCTCAGCGGAGAATCGTATCCTCTATGATCTCGCAACGAACGACGATCACAACGAACCGACGACGGATCTCGACCCGGACGCGGCGATCGAGCAAGGGAACTGGGAGGCGCTCTATCGGTCGGCCGTCGAGACGCTCCGCTCGGAGGCACATGTCTATTGGTGAGGTGGACTCATGCTGTCGGTCATGAGAAATCCAACGGCGTATGCCTGATTTAACGGACTACAGAGCGAGTGTTTCCCGTCTTGACCGGAGCGGATTGACGGCGTTATAACCGACAGTATCACTTAGAAGGAGAGTTCCGAGAGGGCCCGCGCTTCTGCCTTCCGGAGGTGCTCGTTGACGGTGCTCGGCGCACAGTCAAGTCGCGTCGCGATCTCCTCGTGAGTGACGCGTCGTGGAACCTCGTAGTAGCCCATCTCGATGGCCGTCTCGATCACTTCGAGCTGTCGGGCCGTGAGCCGTGAACGGATATACCGGCCCTCCGAAGCGTACTGTCCGACCTGTCGGATCGAGACGCTAACCGACTCGGGCATCTCGTCGATCGCCTGTCGGAGTAGATCGTGTGAGCCGATGAGCGTCGTCTGAAGACCGCCGTTCTCCGTGAATACGATCGGCGTATCGACGCCTTCTCTCGCCCCCTCAAGCGCCTTTATCCGCTCGCAGTCAGCACCCGCTGCGAGCAACCGAGGGACAACCGTGTCGGCCAGGTCGTCCTCGGCATCTTGCAGAGCCAACCGGGCGCTGGCGACGGCTATTCGAGCCGCTGCCACGTCGG
>JADFQH010000027.1:0-805 GCA_022561895.1 Methanobacteriota archaeon
CCGGTGGCGAGTTCAGAAAGCGAGATCGCCGCGAGCAGTGCGGCGACCCCGGCGATTCCGAAGGAGAGAGAACTCGCGGGTCCCGCACCCTCGGCGGCGATTCCGGGGAGAATGAAGATGCCCGCGCCGATCATCGTCCCGCCGCCCATCGTCATCGCTTCGAGGAAGCCGAGGTTCCGGGCGAGTTCGCCGTCACTCATACCGCGATCTCCACATCGGTCATCTAGTGCTTTTCATCGGAGTCCTGTCTGTACCATCGGCGTCTAAACTATTAATCACTCCATCTGTAGGCATCGATTATCAGCTAGTTTGTTTGGGTTCTGTCGCGAGATGTATTGATGTTTTGCTTGCCGTTGCCCGTCGTCGCCGGGCCGTTCGTCACAACGGCGGACCGCCCGCTGACCGGACGTGGTACGGTAGCAGCGTCGGCATTGCACTCATCTCGGCTATGCCTGGCATGGCCGTGGCTACGGCACAGATCGATGACGGCTCTCTCTGCAGATGCAGCCGGTTTCTGTGATCAGGGGTCCAGAAACTATCCGACGAGTACGATGAGGACGAACAACGTCCCGATTGACGCGACCGTCGTGGTAAAGACGTTCAACGACGCGAACTCCTCGTCGCCACCGAGCTCGGTCGCAAAGACGTAGGTCGATGCGGCTGTGGGCATCCCGAGCATCACGATGCTTGCGGTGAACGTCGCCGCGTCGAGTTGCAGCGTTGCCCAACGCTTCGGAAACACGCCCGGCGGGGGCGGGAGCTTGATGAGGCGGATTACACCGTCGATCCATTCTGACGGGACACC
>JADFQH010000027.1:815-16320 GCA_022561895.1 Methanobacteriota archaeon
GCGAGAAAACGGCCCACGCAACGACTGGCATGCAGACGATCTTCAGTGCGACCACCGAGCCGGTCGCACCGAAATCGACCGCGGGCAGGTCGACCTCGAGTGACGCGCCGACACAAAGCAGCGCGAGCGGAAGTGCAACCGCACCAAGGGCATCGAGTCCAGTGACGGCAGGCGGGGGAACCTCGACCCCAGCCGATCCGACGGCGAGGCCGACCAGCAGCGCCACCAGCACGGGATTTTTCGCGAGTCGTCGCAGCTCGTAACTGATCGAGGTGGCGGCCTCGTTTATGGTCGTGAGGACGAGGATCGTCAATGGCACCTGAACGAGCGTCACAACGCCGAGAACCACGCTCGCGATCGCGGTCACATCGGCCCCGAACGTCGTGGCGACGAGCGGGAGTCCGAGGTAGCCGAGGTTCGAATGGTACGACTGAGCGACTGCAACGCTCCGGCGCGCCGTCGAGGAGCGGTTCCGGTGGACGAACCACGAGAGCACCGCCGTCGCAAACAGCACGGCAACAAGCCCGACGAGGAGTGCTGGTGAGAGCAGCTCGCCGATCGACTGATCGTACGTCGAGATGAAGATGAGCGCCGGAAGCGCGACGTAGTACGCAATAGCGTTCAACCGGGCAGTCCGGGTATCGTCGAGAACCCCAGTGACGCGCAGCCCGGTTCCGGCCAGCAACACCGCAAGCAGCGCCAGTAGCCGACCGATGATCGCTACTTCCATTGGTTCACTGTGATCGAGTCAGTGGTTTAGCTCGGGTGGTTTTCCGCAAGACGTCTATGCTACTGTTCGCCATATGCGATCGTCGAGAGCGTTGCGTTCTCGGTTTGGCGGGTGTCCTGGCCGCTGAACTGAACCACGATCGGCACGGTTGCCTCGACGACGGCGGCGTACTCCTCGCCTAGCGGCGGGGCATACGGGTCGATCAGGTCGTTCACGCGGACGTGGCGCACCCGTCGCGGCGCGACCGTAAGTGGGTAGGGGCCCGCCGTGTGGCCGTCGGCGTAATAAAGCGTAATCTCGACGCTCGCCATCTCCTCGCCCGCGTTCAGCATGCACAGTTTGTCGTGACTGACCATCTCGGGTTCCGGGCCGGTGCTATCGACGGGGACGAACCCGCCGGGGATTGCCCACTGTTTCTTGCCGATCGGATCCATCACGAATCGGCCTCCCCTTCGAGGAGCGCTGTGAGATAGTCGCTCATGAACACGCCGTCGGGATCCATCTCGCGGCGGATCTCCCGAAAGCGCTCCCATTTCGGGTATCGCTCTTCGAGCTCCGGCGCGCGAAGCGTGTGTTTCTTGCCCCAGTGTGGGCGGCCGCCGTAGGAGAGAAAGATCGGCTCTATGTCCTCGAAGTAGTCCCAGAAGTCGAGTTCCGCGTTCTGGAGCAGCGAGATCGTGACCGTCTCGCGGTCGTAGGCGGGCGAGAGAAACGTGTCGTCTTCCGCCACCGTCCGCCAGAGCACGCGCCAACCTACATCGGCCCGCCAGTTTTCCCTGATTCGCTCGCGCACATCGAGAAAGCACTCCTTGGCCGCGTCGGCCGGAATCGCATACTCCATCTCGTCGTACCTGCGTTCGAGTTCGTCGTGTTCGGGGATGATCTCGTGGGACCAGTCGGTCTCCTTCTTGACCAGCGAGGCGTATTCGAGATTCGCTTCACTAGAACCGCCGCCCGGCGGGTTGAGCAGCCGGATCTTGACCTCGTCGGAGCGTGGATACCAGTAGAAATCGAAGTGGCGGTTCTCCCTGACGAGATCGTCGACGTGGTCAAAAAAGTCCTCGACGTTCGTACAGTACTCGCGGCGCTGGACCTTGTAGGTGGGGATGACGTCGAGGCGAAGTTCGGTGAAGATCCCGAGTGTGCCCATCGAGAGCCTTGCTGCCTTGAGCAGTTCGGGATCACTCTCGTCGAACTCCCGAATCTCACCCGTCGCCGTGACCATCCGCCCGCCGACGACCATTCCCGAGAGGTTCGTGATCTCGGGGCCGGCTCCGTGCGTTCCCGTCCCGACCGCACCGCCGATCCGCTGGAGGGAGATGTCGCCGTAATTTCGCATTCCTAAGTGAACGTCGTGGAGTTCCTTTCCGACCTGCCCGACCGGTGTTCCGGCCCGAACCGTCGCCTCATTTTCCTCGGCGTCGTGCGAGACCACGCCCGTCATGTTTTCGAGACTGACGAGTACGTCGTCGGTTTCCAGAATCGGCGTCGAGGAGTGGCCGCGCCCGACCGTCCGCACGGTTCGGTTTCCCTCGTGACAGCGAGCGATGAGTTCCAGTAGCTCTTCTTCGTCTTCGGGTTTGGCGATCTCGTCGGGTTCGAAGGTGAGACTGCCCGACCAGTTCGTCCACTGTTCGTTCCGTTCGGTTTCCATCACGAGTCACCCGGATGGGCGATCGTCGAGAGCAGCGCGTTTTCGGCCTGCCTCGAATCGAGCCGGGTGTGCTGGCAGACGACTGGAACGTCCGATTCGATCACGCTCGCGAAGTCCTCGCCCGTCGGGATCGGTTCAGGATCCTCCAAGTCGTTGAATCGGATGTGCTCGGTTCGTTCTGCCGGGATCGTCCGCTCGTAGGGGCCGACCGGCTCCCGGTCGGTGAAAAAGACCGTGATCTCGACGGTCGCGTCTTCATCGTTCGTGTTCAGGATGCAGACCGAGCCGTGGCTCGTCATCTCGGGTTCGGGGCCGGTGCTCTCCTCGGGGATGTAGCCTTCCGGGATCGCCCACTGGGTTTTTCCGATCATGGTGATATAGTCATCGAACAACGACAAGCCAGTTACGCAGGCAAGATCAGGGCCAACTCGATGGTGCGATGAGCGGTGCTCCGAGCGCGCGAAAAACGATACTATTGGTCGTAACAATTTATACGAATTCGCCGGCATGGTCCAAGCGAATTCGTATAAGGTCTTACGACCGACAGTAGAATTCGGGTCTCGCTTCTCCCGGCGACCGCTCCATCAGTGTGTTCGTGAGGAAAGAACCGTGTCCCCTCCTGAACGCGATTAGGGGGAGCAAAAGGCGTTGTAACGGTCGGTGAACTTATAATCGAGTTCGTGCTACTACTGGTAGTGAGCGTTAACGTCGATCTGCGGGTCGTCGGGCCGGGCGACGATACCGACGTCCGAACCGCCTGGCGGCTCAAAGAGGAGATCCGCACCCGCGAGGGTGTCCTCAAGCAGCGACGCGGCTTCTTTACCGACGCCTATCGGCGCTCGTCGGTTCATCTCCTCTTTATCGACGACCGACTCGTCGGTTTTGCGGCCACCCGCCGCGACGGCTATCTCCTCTTTCTCGCGGTCGATCCCGAGTATCGCGGACAGGGGTTCGGCGCACGGCTCGTCGAACTCGTCGCCGACGAGCACAAAACCGTGACCTGTCACGCCCGAACGACGAACGAGGAAGCGCTCTCCTTTTACGAACATCTCGACTTCGAGATCGTCCGACGAATCGGCGACTACTACGAGGACGGCGGTGATTCCTTCTATCTCAAGCGCGGTAACACTGACAGCATCGCCGGGCGGCTTTCGGAGTTCCTCCATCGCTGACCGGATCGCTATTCATTTATCGACGGGACCGAGAGTCACTCGGGTATGGAAGAGCGAACGCGCGCGTACCTCAGGGGGCGGTTTCGCGACCACTACCGCCGGGAAACGGTGACCCCGCCGCCTGCCGCCGCCGGACGCGAATGGGGGTATATTCCGTGGCGCGCGGGCGGTCCGACGATGATCCGTCACCGCTCACACCTCGATCTCGGCGATATCGATGACTTCCTCGCGCGCGAACGCCCCCGTCACGTCTACTTCTCTGCGGGAACATACGACGATCCCGGTGCTGGTTCGATGGGCGAGAAAGGGTGGCGCGGTTCCGATCTGATTTTCGATCTCGATGCCGACCACCTTCCAGGTGTGACGCCGGGTGAAGACAGCTACAAAGAGATGTTAGAAGCCTGCAAGGGCGCACTTCACAAACTGCTCTCCTTTCTCGACTCGGATTTCGGCTTTTCGGATCTCACGATCGTTTTTTCGGGCGGGCGGGGCTATCACGTCCACGTCCGGGATTCAGAGATACAGGAACTCGAACGCGACGGTAGGCGCGAGATCGTCGACTACGTTCGAGGAATTGGCTTGGATTTCGAGGAGCTGATCAGCCGCGAGACGGTCGCCGGGCTGGGACGACGAACGCCGGCCGAAAAGCGGAGCTTGGACACCCGTGGAGGGTGGTCGAAACGCGCCCACGAACACGTGATGGATCTCGTTCGCGAGGTCAGCGAGGCGGACGACGAGCGAGCAGTCGCCCAGTTAAAAGGGTTCGAGGGGATCGGCGAGGGGAAAGCGAAGGCCGCGCTCAGAGCAATGCGCGAGAACCGCACGGAGATCGAGTCGGGCAACGTCGACGTTCACCCCGCGTTTTTCAGTCTCGCCAAAGTGGTCGCAGCCGAGAGCGTCACGCGGGACAACGCACCCATCGACGAGCCAGTGACGACGGACACCAACCGGCTGATTCGCCTACCGGGAAGCTTGCATGGAGGAAGCGGTCTTGCGGTAAAGCGACTGAGTCGCGAGGAGCTTGAGGACTTTTCGCCGCTGATCGACGCCGTTCCCGAAACATTTCAGAACCACGAGATAACGGTCGAGCTTTCCGATCCCAGGGAGATCGAGTTAGGGGGAATTTCGCGCTCTTTGGGCGCCGGAACGCACACGATTCCGGAGTACGCGGGAACGTTCTTGATGGCTCGCGGCTGGGCAGAAAAAGGCCGGGAATGAAACAGTTAAGGGGATCGGGAATGAGGGAGATGGATATGCAGTTACTATCGGAGAGAACCCACCATGCGTGTTCCCAAGGCGGTCGCTGCGGGTACACACACGCAGTGATAACCGATAGGAGCCAACTCTGCGGGCGGGTGAGTCGGTAGATGGATCTCGGCGAACTCCAGACGGTAAAGGATACTGAGCGAGCGAAGGACAGCCTCCAGCATCTCGAAGACTCGTTTTACAGCGACGTTGCGGATCATATTGCGGGGCTGAAAGACGAACGAAACGAGCGGGCCGCAGCCGCGGACGATCCGTTTGGCGATCCCGAGGTCCAACAACTGACGAGCGAGATCGACGCAACCGAACAGGTAGTGAAATCGATCTACGAGCGGCGTGTCGGCAAGCTCGTCAAGCTCGCGAGCTTCGCCGCCGCGGATATGCCCGCCGACGAAGAGGGGCTGACCAGCGAAGAACAGGCCCTCTTTTCCGATCTCGTCTCTCGAATCAAGGATAACCGCGCACACGTCCTCGATGTGCTCGCCGGTGAGGCCGACGACGACGCCGTAAAATCCGTGGACCCGGCGACTGATCCCGTAGAGCCGAACGAGTCGGCCGGTACGGCCGGTGCTATCGAGTCGGACTCCCCGGATTCGGTCGCCGAAGGAGGTGTGAGCGCTGCGGATCTGATGGGCGACGCAAGCGACGTTCCCTCCGCCGTGGGCGCGATGACGGACGACGCTGATCCAGCTCCAGAACGACCTTCGAATGTGGATTCGAGGCCGTCGGAGTCTGTAGATTCAGTAGCGTCCGCGACTGGTTCGGTGAGTTCAGCGAACGAAACCGAGAAACCTGATGAAGTCGAGACGATCGAGCGTACTACCCTACGAATCACCCGCGATGTCGGCGAGATCGTCGGACTCGACGATCGAGAGTACGATCTGGCGACCGATGACGTGGTGAGCCTGCCCGAGGCCAACGCCGGGGCGTTGATCGAGCGCGAGGCCGCAGAGAGACTCGACTGATCGAGTAGCTCCGTCGAAAAAACGTAGACCGGTAACGGACTACTGGAAGGTCCGGCTGACTTCCTGATCTTCGAGTTCCGGGCTGCCCCGGTCGAAGCGTTCTTCGATCTCCTCGTAGCGCTCGCGGGTTTCTGCGGTGACGCTCGGATTCACCTCTTCGAGCGCCTGCTCGAAGTGCTCGCGATTCACCCGGACGTTCCCGATACTGTTGGCTGCCTCCTCGGGTCCGACGCTGTTGATGAACTCGCGCGTGGCGGCCATCGAAGCCTCCCGACAGACCGCCTCGATGTCCGCACCGACGTAGCCCTCGGCCGCTTCGGCGAGTTCGTCGAGGTCCACGTCGTCCGCAAGCGGTTTTTCGCGTGTGTGGACCTCGAAGATCGCCCTTCGAGCTTCTTCATCAGGAACCGGCACGTGGACGTGTCGGTCCAGTCGTCCCGGACGAAGCAGTGCGGAATCGATCAGATCCGGTCGATTGGTCGTCGCGACCACGACGACGTCTTCGAGTTCCTCCAACCCGTCGAGTTCGGTCAGTAGTTGAGAGACCATCCGCTCGCCGACGCCCGAGTCGCCCGACTGTCGCCCGCGCTCGCCCGCGACCGAGTCGATCTCGTCGAAGAAGATGACTGTGGGGGCGTTCTCGCGGGCCTTGCTGAACACTTCCCTAACTCCTTTTTCGGACTCGCCGACGAACTTGTTCAGCAGTTCGGGACCCTTGATCGAGATGAAGTTCGATTCGGCCTCGTTCGCGACGGCCTTCGCGAGCAGGGTTTTCCCCGTGCCCGGCGGCCCGTAGAGCAGGACGCCTTTCGCGGCGTCGAGATCCATCGACTCGAACACCTCGGGGTATTCGAGGGGCCACTGGATCGTCTCGCGCAGGCGCTCTTTGGTGGTCTCCAAGCCGCCGACCTGCTCCCAACTCGTATCGGGAACCTCGACGAACACCTCGCGCAGCGCCGAGGGTTCGATCCCCTTTCGGGCCTGCTTGAAGTCGTCTTCGGTCACTCGAAGCGCATCGAGTACGTCGGCATCGATCTCCTCGCTCTCCAAGTCGAGTTCGGGGCGGATTCTTCGGAGTGCGTTCATCGCCGCCTCCCGAGAGAGGGTGGCGATATCCGCGCCGACGAACCCATGGGTGTTCTCCGCGTACTGTTCGACATCCACGCCGTCAGCGAGCGGCATGCCTCGGGTGTGGACTTGGAGGATCTCGCGGCGACCTCCCTTATCTGGCACGCCGATCTCGATCTCGCGATCGAAGCGCCCGCCCCGGCGCAGTGCGGGGTCGATAGCGTCCACACGATTGGTCGCGCCGATAACGATGACCTGTCCGCGCTCCTCTAAGCCGTCCATCAGCGAGAGAAGCTGGGCGACCACGCGCCGTTCGACATCTCCGGAGGTCTCGCCGCGCTTCGGTGCGATCGAATCGAGTTCGTCGATGAAGACGATCGCGGGGGCGTTCTCCTCGGCTTCCTCGAACATCTCTCGGAGCTGTTCTTCGGACTCGCCGTAGTACTTCGACATGATCTCCGGCCCGGAGATCGTGTGGAACGAGGCGTCGATCTCGTTCGCGACGGCCTTCGCCATCAGCGTTTTGCCGGTCCCCGGCGGACCATGGAGAAGAACGCCTTTCGGTGGTTCGATACCGAGCTGCTGGAACAGCTCGGGGTGGCGCATCGGTAGCTCGATCATTTCGCGAACCTGTTCGAGTTCGCGATCCAGTCCACCGATATCCTCGTAGGTGATGCTTGGCGACCCGCCAGAACCGCCGCCCGCGGCCCCTTCGCGGATCTGTTCTGCAGGCTTTTCGCTGATCGTGATCTCCGTGCCGTCGGTGACGACCACGGTTCCTGAAGGACTCGTATCGGCGATCTTCAGCGGGATCTCGCGCCCGCCGCCGGACATCGGGCCGATCCCGAAGCCAACCCGAACAGTCTGGCCCTGCGTGATCGCCTGTCCGCTCAGGCGATCACGGACGAGCGGTCCGATGTTGCCCTGAATCCGGAGGTTCTGTGGGGTGGCGATCGTGATCTCGCTCGCGCGTTTCACGTCGGCTTTCTCGACCGTTGCTCGGTCGTCGATACCGATGTTCGCCTCCTGTCGGAGTCGCCCGTCGATCCGGATGACGCCCTGTCCTTCGTCTTCGGGGTAGCCCGGCCAGACGCGAGCAACGGCGCGCTCGCCGTCCCCGCCCTTGATCAGGATGTAATCGCCGTTTTCGAGGTCCAGCTCCTGCATCGAACGCCGGTCGACGGCCGCAAGCCCACGGCCCGCATCCTTCTGCTTTAACGGTTTGATGGTAAGTTTCGTGCTCATGTGCTCACCTCGATAGTGAGGATTCCGTTTCTCATAAACGCTCGTGCGTCGTCATCAGGGAGGTCGAACTCCTCTTGGCGCTCGCCCTCGGGGGTCTCGATCACGACGATCGCAGTCCCATCGATAATGTCGACGCTCGCATCAGCTGTTTCAACGCCAAGATCGACCGCGATCACGGTGTCCTCGTCGTACTCGTATCGCCGCACAAAGCGATCTTGTCCGTCCGAAACGTGTTGTGGTCTCATGATGTACTAACCTATGGTTAGTTATACAGATATATAAATATTGCTCCGCTATTCGTGCCGCAGGTTCGTGATTCGAGGCGAGTAGTTGTATTGCGCTTCGGTCCGGAGAGGTTTATCACTGATGCAGACGAACTCGGGGTATGGAGACTGTGTTCCATCACGGTCGGGAAACGGCCTACGAGGCTCACGACCGAGGCGGGGAGGGGGTGACGATGCTCTGTGTTCACGGCAGCGGCGGATCCAGCGAGGTCTGGAAATCCCAAGCTAGACTGGCCGACGAACGCCCGGTCGTTGCGCTCGATCTCTCGGGCCACGGCGAGAGCGAGGATATCAACGCGGAGGCGGGATTCGGCGCGCTTTCAGCATACGCCGACGACGTGATCGCCGTCGCCGAGGAAACCGATTCGAACATTCTCGTGGGCAACTCCCTCGGCGGAGCCATCGTACTCCATATTGCACTCTACAGGGAGTTCGAACCCGATGCGCTCGTTCTAACTGGCACGGGCGCGAAACTCGCCGTTCTCGAGGATCTACTGGCGTGGCTTTCCGAAGATTTCGAGCGAGCCATCGAATTTCTCCATGAGCCGGAGCACCTCTTCTACGACGAAAACGATGAACTCCTCGCACTCTCGCGAAAAAGTATGGAAGAGTGCGGACGGGCGGTAGTCGAACGCGACTTCCGAAGCTGTCACACCTTCGATGTTCGGGGGGAACTGGGTGATATCGACGTTCCGACGCTCGCGGTCTGTGGCGAACACGACCGACTCACACCTCCGGAATATCACGAGTATCTAGCGAGCGAGATTCCCGACTGCGAGCTTGTGGCTATCGATGGGGCGGCGCACATGGTGATGCTCGAACAGTCCGAAGCGTTCAACGAGCGGGTTTCTGATTTCCTCGATCAGTAGACGTCCTTGACTTCCTCAACCGTCTCCGAGTGCTCCTCACCGGGGAACTCGCCGCTCTCGACGGCGTCCTTATACGCGCCAACCGCTGATTCCATCTCGCTTCGCACGTCCCCGAACCGCTTCGAGAAGGGAGGGGACCACTCACCTAGCCCGATCACGTCGGTGATGACGAGTACCTGTCCGTCACAGTTGGGGCCAGCGCCGATCCCGATCGTCGAGATGTCGAGTTCCTCGGTGATTCCCGCCGCGAGGTTCGCCGGCACGTGTTCGAGCACGAGCGAGAACGCCCCCGCCTCCTCGTGAGCGCGCGCGAGTTCGACGATCTCCTTCGCTGCGTCCTCGGTCGTCCCCTGTCGGCCGTAGCCCCCGAGCTGGTTGACCCGTTGGGGCGTGAGTCCGAGATGGGCCATCACGGGGATTCCGAGTTCGACGAGGCGTTCGGTTAGTTCGATAGTATGGGGCCCGCTTTCGAGTTTGATCGCGTCCGCGCCCGCTTCCTTTATCATCCGGCCGGCGTTTTTTATACTATCCTCTTCGCTCACGCCAAACGAGAGAAACGGCATATCCGCAACGACGAGGGAGTCTTCGACCACGCGAGAAACGGCCGACGTCCGGCTTTCGACCTCCTCGGTGGTGACCGGGAGCGTCGAGTCGTGGCCCAACACCGCATTACCCATGCTGTCGCCGACGAGGATCACGTCGATCTCTGCCTGCTCGACCAGCTCGGCCGTCGGGGCGTCGTAGGCCGTCAGCATCGTGATCGGCTCGTCGGTTTTTCGTCCCTTACTACGGAGATCCGCGACGGTCGGCATACACGTGGGTTGCCGTCGTCGGTGATAAATCGGATGGTTCCGTGGATATGACGAACATTCGACTGTCTGAAAATTTCCATCACACTGACTCTCGGTTTCTGCCACCAAATTACCGCAGTCGGTTATATCCGATAATATATACGGCCCTTGTCCGTCGTATCGTCATGGCCCAGTCCAGCGAACAGCAGTTTCTCACCCTTCCCTCGGAAGCCGCAACGATCGAGCGCCAACGCGACCCGTTTCCGTGGTTTCGCGAACGCCACGCCGACGCGCCGATCCGCTATGATCCCCGTCGGAGAACGTGGGACGTCTTCGGATACGACGAGGTACAGCGCGTCCTCGGCGATCCCGAGCGCTTCACTTCCGAAGGATCGATGGCGACCGGCGGCGATCTCGACATCATCGGCATCTCGATGATCAACGCCGATCCGCCGCGTCACACCCGGCTTCGGTCGATGGTCGAGCCGTACTTCCAGCCGAATGCGGTCTCGGATCTCGGAAGCGAGATCGAGCGGACGGCAAACGATCTGCTCGACGAGGCCGGAAGGGAGATGGATCTCGTCGAGGAGTTCGCCTACCCGCTTCCCGTACTCATCATCGCCGAACTCCTTGGCATCCCGACCGAGGACAGAGCGCAGTTCCGCGAGTGGTCGATCGAACTCGTCGGCGACACCGATGTCGCGGACCCGACCCGAGTCGATACCACCCGCGCAGAGGAGATTGAAGGCGAACTCGGGATCTATTTTACCGAACTGATCGAAAAGAAGAAATCCAATCCGGGGGACGACCTTCTCACTACACTTCTCGAAGAAGACCTGAGCGAGTGGGAGCTACTGGGGTTCTGTGCGTTGTTGCTCGTCGCTGGCAACATCACGACGACGAACCTCATTACGAACGCCGTGCGCTCGTTCGATGAGTACGGCGGCCACACCCCGATTCGTGAGAACCTCCAGCCGGCCATCAGGGAGACCATCCGCTATCGCTCGCCGGTACAAGTCGTCGCGCGGTACGCCACCGGCGATACCACGATCGCAGGCGAAACCATCGACGCGGGCGATCACGTCCACGTCTGGCTCGGCGCGGCGAACCACGATCCCTCCGTTTTCGAATCCCCGGCGGGGTTCCGTCTCGATCGTCATGGAAGCCACGTCGGCTTCGGCCACGGCGTCCACTACTGTCTCGGCGCACACCTCGCCCGGCTCGAAGCGCGAGTCGCCATAGCAACCCTGTACGATCGCTACCCCGACCTCGAAGTCGTCGGCGAGGACCACTCGCCCGTGACGAGTTCCTTCCTCCATGGGCTGCGCTCGCTGCCGCTCCGTCTCGAATAAGAATCGCCAGAGATTACCCGGCCCACCCGAATCGGTCACTGTGCCCGAAGCCGTCGAGCGCCACGATCCCGAGGGAGTCGACTACGCGTGGGTCATGCAGGTGACGTTCGTCCTCACGATCGTCGTCGGCGCGCCGGTCGTTGCGCTGCTTTCGACCGGAACGACACTGCCGACGTGGGGCGCCCGCCTCGAGTTCACGATCCGGGTCGGGTCGGTCGTCTGGATCGCAATTGGCCTCACGACGTTTTTCTACGCGCGAAAACAGGCGTCGCGCGCCGGGCGGGTTTAAAAGAGATCCCGAACGTACAGAAAGCCCGTTCCGGCGCGCTCTGCGGTGATCGCATCCCGGTCGGTGTCGCCGACGAACATCGTCCGTTCGAGTGGCGTTCCGAGTGCCGCTGCGGCCGCCTCCAAGGGACCCGGATCGGGTTTTGGCTTCGCCACCGAGTCCCGGCCGATGACGGCTTCGACGTGTTCTTCGAGGTTGTGTTCCCGGAGTGCAATCCAACACGCCTCCTCGCAGTTGAGCGAACAAACCCCGACGGGGCGCTCCTCCTCGATGACCTGATCGGCAAGCGCCAATCGTTCCGAGTAGCGCGCTCCCTCGCGTTCGTACTCCGAGATGATCTCCTCGACGTTCCCCCGGAGATCGACCTTCGAGGCGCGATCGAGCAGATCCCAGAGGTTCCCGCTCGTGTCGATCCCCCGCTTGCCAAACATCTGGACCACCGCCGTCGCGACCTCGTCCCAATCGACCGCCAGATCCACGAGCGTCCCGTCGAGGTCGTAGATAATCGCCTCCCAGCCCTCATCGATCCGACGTGGCGTCTCCGACTTCGTCTCAGTCATATGGGAACCATAGGAATCCACGAATAAAAACACGCCTTTCCCACGAAAGCCCTCAGAAGTCACTGGCGGTCGAAAATCGCGGAGCGATTTTCGGGACCACCGGAGCGCCAAAGCCACTCCGAGTTCTCGTTCATTTCGGTCACGAGACCACCGAGGGACGCACAGCGTCCCTGGTTACTCCCGTTCGCCCGCGAGATCGCAACGCGATCTCGTGCTGGCCACCACACTGCAACTGACCACCACCACACCTCTCTCAACTCAGCAACTCGCGGGCGATCACGTTCTTCTGGATCTGGCTCGTCCCCTCGTAGATCGTCGTGATCTTCGCATCGCGGTAGTATCGCTCGACATCGAAATCCGTCGTGTAGCCCGCGCCGCCGTGGATCTGAACGGCCTCGTTCGTGATCTCCATCGCCGCCTCGCTCGCGAAATACTTCGCGATGCTCGCATCGAGTCGCGGATCCTCGCCCGCATCCTCCTTGCGGGCGGCCTCGTGGGTCAGAAGTCGAGCAGCTCGAAGGGAGGTCTCCATCTCCGCGAGTTTGTGCTGAATCGTCTGGATCTCCCCAATAGGTCCGCCGAACTGCTCGCGCTCCCCCGCGTAGGCGAGCGAATCGTCCATCGCGGCCTGCGCGAGGCCCACGGCTTGACTCGCGATCCCGATCCGTCCCCCTGTCAGAATCGAGAGGGCGGCGCTCAGCCCGCGCCCCTCCTCGGTGAGGCGGTTTTCGACCGGGATCCGCACGTCATCGAAGAGCAGCGCGGTGGTGTCGCTCGCGCGAAGCCCGAGCTTCTCTTCCTTTTTGCCGACTTCCAACCCCTCGGCATCCGCGGGAACGAGAAACTGGGTGATCTCTCCCTCACCCGTTTTCGCAAAGACGATCACGACGCCCGCGCGCGAACCGTTCGTGATCCACTGTTTCTTGCCGTTTACGACGTACTCCTCCCCATCGCGGGAAGCAGTTGTCACTTCCCGTTGGCCGTCCGAGCGTGGCTCGGAGATATCGCGTTCCGCACGGGTAGACAGCTCCGCCGGGTTCGATCCCGCCTCGGGTTCCGAGAGGGCAAACGCCCCGACCGGCCGTCCCGAAACCATCTCGGGAAGCCACCGCTCTTTGATCTCCTCGGAGCCGAACTGGGAAATACAGGACGTGGCGAGGCAGTGAACCGAGAGGGCCGTCGCCACCGAGAGATGGCCGTATGCCACCTCCTCGTTGACGAGGCTGTAGGTCGTTCTGTCGGCGTCGAACCCGCCGTACTCTTCGGGTACTGTTAACCCAGTGAGATCCAGTTCGGAAAGCTCGTCCCACACCTCTTCGGGGAACGTCTGCGTGCGGTCCGCTTCGGCCGCTCTGGGCTTGAGTTCCTCGGTGGCGAACTCCCGGACCACGTCCCGGATCGCCTCCTGTTCCGCGGTGAGTTCCATACCCTCCGTTGAATCGCGGTCGAAAAAAGATGATCGTTTAGTGGCTCCGAAGCGAGGCGACGAGCTCCTTTGGATCGGCAGCGATCCCGCCGCCATCCGGCAGCTCGCGCCCGCGGTGAAGGACGGCCTGCGCGATTCCCAGGCGTTGGCGCATGCCGTGCGAAAACGTCTTTACCTGATCATCCTTGCGCGACTCCAGATCGACCAACCTGAGCACTTCGAGGCAGCGCTGCTCGTCGACCCCGGAGTTCATGCGGGCCAGCATTTTCAGGTTCGTCAGCGCTGACAGGTTGCCGTAAAAGTCGGCCCCCTCCACCAGCGCTCCAATATTCTTGAGATACCCGGGATAGCTTTTGCTGACCGGTTGCCCAAAGCAGAATACGTCGCCCGCGTCGGGGTGGATCAGCGACAGCATCATGCGGATGGTGGTGGACTTCCCGGACCCATTGGGACCCAGGAAACCGAAAATTTCACCTGCGGGAATTTCGAGCGAAAGCTGATCAACGGCCAACCGCTTGCCAAAGCGCTTGGTGAGGTTGACCGTGGTGAGTATCGCCTCGGGCATGGGGCAATTTAAGGGTGGACTGCCGACACCGCCTCAGTTTTCCCTGACGGTTTGCACTGCCACCGCGATCCGCCAGCGGGTAAACTCAGGGCAGCCTCAATACTTTACGGGACTTCGCCATGACTCTGGAACGGGATTTGCCGCACCCATCCAACATGCAACATCCAATATCTAGTGATCCACGCCGGCTGCTTTCTCAAGCTTCGCATGATTCGGCGTGTAAGGTTCTCCGCGCAGGATGGTCAACAGGTCCTGCTCCAGCGAAACCACCGGCGTCTCGATGATGCGGCCCAGTTCCCTATCGCCGCGCATGATGATGAAAGTCGGCATGTGGTGGATGTTCAGGCCGGAGCCGAATAACGAAGGCACCTCTTTGCTGCGGTTGATGGCGATCAACTCCACATGATCGGAGCTGTAGCTCGCTTCGTCGAGCAGACTGAAAAAACGAGGGACCTGCCGTTTGGAGTCCCCGCACCAGGTACCGAGAAACAGTCTCACGGTGACGCCGCTCAGCTGCTGCCTGAGCTCCTGCAGCTGGTCCTGGTCGGACTGGTAACCGTCATACTGTTTCTCGAACCAAACATTATAAGGTCCCTCCTGCAATTGCTCGCGTTGGATGGCGCCCAGCAGATCGGACACTTCCAGCTTTTCAGGTTCCTGTGCGGGCAGAGCGGACGCCATCGACAGCATGGCGACAGGGATAAACAAGGTGATCACTTGATGATTCCGATTCATAATAGCGCCGGTGCGAGGCCCGCTTCATGGGCCACTCCGATTAGTGGAAATATAACACATGGCAGTGGACAAGCCAAAACCTGTCATGGAGAGTCCATTCGACGCGAACCTCCTGACAGTCACTCCGAGATTGCTACTCCGCCAGCTGGCGGATCGCGATGACAATAGAAAGGGAATTCGTTGTCCAATCTGCGGTAGAATTGGCGCCTTTCCTGCCGTAACGTTAGCGCCATGAGCACGCTGATCCTGCCGGACATTGCCACCATGACGGCGGCCTACCTGAGCCGTGACAGCGCCTACGAAGGTCTGTTTTTCACGGCCGTGAAAACGACCGGCATCTTTTGCCGGCCCACCTGCAAAGCCAAAACTCCGTTGCCGGAAAACGTCACTTTTTTCGCCACACCCGCCGAGGCCATCCTTGGGGGCTTCAGGCCGTGCAAACTATGCCGCCCCATGGACCTTTCCGGTCAGCCGCCCCGTTGGATCGCCCCCCTTCTGGAGGCCGTCGATGCTGAGCCAGGCCGGCGCTGGCACGAC